>JBFHJY010000139.1:0-6091 GCA_041595655.1 Azoarcus sp. | reverse complement strand
GCCGGGGCCGCTCGGCACCACCCGTATCGAGATCGAGCCTGGGCGTGCGCGCGTCGCGGAAGACCCCGGTCCGCGCCAGTACTGCGTGCGCCAGGGCTGGCTGACGCGCTCCGGCGCCACGGCCATCTGCGCGCCGAATCAGGTCAGCCTGTCGCTGGCGGGCGGATCGGCCGATTTCGATTCGCTCAATTACTGAAGTCTCGGCACCCCGGTTCTGCGCCTCGCAATGAGCGCAGCGGCACCATCGTCAGGATGCAGCGCCCCGACCTGTGCCTACAGCTGGGAATCCCCCGGCAGCATGGTGTTGACCTCGATGCTGTTGCGGCCCTTGCGCTTGGCGGCGTAGCACGCCAGGTCGGCCGCCACCAGTGCATCGCCGGCCGACGTGAAGCGTTCATCCAGCGCCACCAGACCCGCGCTGAGGCCGACCGAGAAGCTCGTACCTTCCCATTCCAGTCGGTACTCCGTCACGGTCTGACGCAGGTTCTCGGCGATGCGGCGTCCTTCGTCAATGCCGCAGCCTCGCAGGATCAGGCCGAATTCGTCACCACCGATGCGGCACAGCAGATCTCCGGTGCGCACGCGCTCACGGATGCGTACCGACAAGGCTTTCAGCAGGGCGTCTCCGGCAGCGTGGCCGGCGGTGTCGTTGACGTGCTTGAAGCGATCCAGATCGAGGAAGCACAGCACGGCGGCGTCGCTTGCCCGGCGTGAGCCGGAAACGATCTCTTCCAGCGCCTGCTCGAAGGCGCGGCGGTTGGGCAGGCCGGTGAGCAGGTCGTGGGTGGCCTGATGGGCCAGCTGGGCAGTCGCCGCATCGATGCGCTGCTGCATGGTGCTCTGCGCGTCGGAGATCGCGTTGGCCATGTTGTTGAAGCCCTCTTCCAGCGTACGCAGCTCGGCGATGCGGGCATGTTCCGCCACACGTGTGTCGAGCTGGCCGCGCGACATGCGCCGCACGGCCTGGGCCAGGCGGGTGAGTGGCCTCGAGACGGCCCCTGCAAGGCCGAGGGCCAGCAGCAAGGTCAGTGCCAGCACGCTGCCGCTGATGCCCAGAGTACTCATCAGCAGGTGGCGTTTCTCGGCCTTGAGTCCTGATGTATCGAGCTCGACGAGCACCCAGCCGATCGCCAGGCGGGACGGGTTGGTAGCCGGCACGGCATCGGCGGTGATGTGTGGTGCCTCGAGCATCACCGGTGCGAGTGCGGCGACGCGACCACCGGTCAGCGGGATGATCTGCGGGGCGGTCGCCGTGAGATTGCGCAGCGTGTGCGGGTCGAGCAGGCGGTGCCCGCTGGAGGCCAGCAGGCTGCCTTCGGCATCCGTAATGCTGGCGGCGACGACGGCGCGCTGGCGCAATACGGCATCGAGCAGACCTTCGAGGGCCACGCGGTTGCCCGAGATCACGCCGTACTCTGCCGCAGGGGCGAGGAAGCTGACGATGGCCAGTGCGCGCTCGCGCAGGGCCGTTTCGGCTGCGGTGTTGGCGCGCTGCAGCAGGAAGCCGGTCAGGGCGATGGCCAGCAGCAGGGCCGGCACCAGCACGATCAGCAGCAGACGCTGGCGCAGCGTGAGCCGGATGCTCATGGCGACCTCCCGTCGGTCAGGGCCATGCGCAGCGTCTCTGCGTCGGGCACGGGCAGGTTCAGGGTGCGCGCCACGCGTGCATTCACGGCCAGGTCGAAGTGTTGCGCCAGCGACGGCGGGGGCAGCTTGTCAGGGCTTTCGAGGCGGTCCAGCCAGTCGAGGATGTCGCGTGTGGCGGTGGCCGGCGTCGAGAACACTGCGGCCAGCGCGCCGGCCTCGACCCATGCGCGCGAATAGGCGAACAACGGAAGTTGCACACGGTAGCTGGCCAGCAGCGCGGCTCGCGCCACGGTCGGGCTGGAAATCACGCTGTCAGGCAGCACCAGCACTGCGCCGCAGCGCCCGAGCAGGCGTTCGAGCACCGGCAGCACCCCGCGCGCGGATGCAGCGAAGTCGGCAATCACCGCAGGTGTGCCGCCTTCGGCCGCCTTTGCGAAAGGCTCCTCCGCGTTGCGGCTTTCCGGACCCAGCAGCAATCCGGTGCAGGCGGCTTGCGGCACGGTGGCGCGGATCAGCGCCAGATGCCGTTCGGGCGGCTGGTTGATCAGTTGTGCGCTGAGCCTTTCCGGCGGTACGCCGGCGCGCAGGCGCTCGAACTCGCTGGCGGTGACGAGCGCAACCAGCGTCGGACGTCCGCTGGCGATCGCCGCTTGCGCCGCAGCGCTGCCCAGTGCCAGCATGAGACTGCCCTCGGCGAGTTGCGCGGTTTCGATGCCGCGCTCGGCGCTGCCGGCCAGGAACAGCTTCTGGCGCGTGTCCGCGGCGAGCAGGGCGTCCGCGACCTCGCGTTCGGGGCCTTCCTCGCGCGAGGTGATGATGGCTACCTCATGCGCGAGGGCCGGGCCGATGCCGGCGATGATCAACACGATGCAGACCGGCAGCCAGTGCCGCAGGCGTCTCACCATGTGGCGCGCACACCTGCGAAGACACGGGGCTCGTGACGGAACTTCCTGGCGTGGAAGTCGGGGTAGCGTCCGCCCAGACTCTGGAAGGTGATGGAGAATTCGTTGTCGCTGCCGGGTGGGCCGAAGCTGCGTGCCAGCTTGAAATCGAAACGGTCCCGCTTGTCCATGGCGCCACCGTCGTTGAGCCAGTGCACGGGGTGTTGGTGGTAGTAGCCGAGGCTGGCGCGCCAGCGCCGCGGCAGGTCCTTGATCAGCAGCAGCGAGGTCGATGCGTACGGCGCGCTGGCGTGGATGTCTTCCTCCTCCATCTGCTGGCCCGTGCGGACGTCGGTGAAGGCCTGCGACAGGATCACGCGGCCCCAGCCGGAGCGTTTCCAGTCGATCGTGAACTCACCCCCGCGTACGGTCGTGCGGCCGAGGTTCAGGAAGTAATAGTTGGAGCTGGAGAGCGGGTCGGGGCCGAAATCGGCGGGTGTCGGGAAACCGAGCAGGCCGCAATAGCTGCTGGAAGAACTGTCGTAGCGGCAGACTTCGTCATCGAGGTAGTTGTCGTAGCGATCCTCGAAGATGCGGGCGTCGATCGCCAGACCGTACTGCGGGAGCTGCGCGACGTAGCCCAGTTCGACGTGCTTGACCTCCTCCGGGTCGACCTTCTGCAGGGCGTTGTACAGGAGCCGGACGACCCTGCCGTCATGGCGGATGGTTTCCTTTGCATGCGACTCCATCAGCGAGGGCGCACGGTAGGACTTGCCGGCCGACAGACGCAGCGCGGATTGCGGCGTCAACGCGTAGTTGAGCGCCAGCCGTGGCGAGAACATCTCGCCGCTGTAATCGTGATGTTCGAAGGTCCCGCCCATGTTCACTGCGAGCCGCTCGGTGGCCTGCCAGGTCAGGCTGCCGAAGGTGTGCCAGTAGTCGCCATGGATGCGTCCTCCGGTGTCGAAGTAGCGGCGGGACTTGGCCGAGTCATGAATCACGCCGGCGCCGACCAGGAAGCCCAGGGTCGGGCTGAGGGTGCCGGAATACTGCATTTCCAGGCTGTGGCGGCTGGTGTCGGTGTTGCGATCGGTCTGGATCAGGCGGCCACCGTCGGGAATGATCCAGTCGGTGCGGCGGCGGTGGGCCAGGTGCTGGTATTGCATCACCAGTTCGCTGCCGGTGTCGAAGCTGCGGGTCCATGCCAGATGCAGCGAGTGGGAGCGCAGCTTCTCGTCGCGTACCGGCCATTCGGCGGATTCACCGGAGGCGGCGGGGTAGCCGCGATCATCCACGCCATCGACCAGCCCGACATGCAGGCGCAGTTCGTCGCGCGCGGAGGGCAGCATCGAGGCCTGCAGATTGACTACCGTGCGGTCGATCGACTCCTGCGAGTACACGCTGGATCTGCCGTCTTCCCTGGTGTACGTGTGTGCGTCGAAGTTGCGCGCGGCGCGCTTCGACGCGCTCAGGCGCCAGTCGATGGCCGAGTCGAGGTTGCTGTTGAGGCGCACGCCGTGATCGTAGAAACCGTCCCGCCCCAGCCGTGAGATCACGGTGAAGCCCGATTCGGTGGCCGGTGCGCGCGTGATGATGTTGATCACGCCCTGGAAGGCGTTGGCGCCGTAGGCTGCGCCGTGCGGGCCGCGCACCACTTCGATGCGATCGATGTCATCGACGCGCAGCGGCAGGTCCTGCCACTGCGTGTTGCCCCACAGCGGGTCGTTGACCGTACGGCCGTCGACCAGCACCTTGATGCGACGGTCGAAGGCGTCCCCCAGCCCGTGGTTGGCGATGGTCGGCGAGCCGTCCGGCCAGTCAGCAACGAGAAAACCCGGCACCAGACGCATCAGGTCATGCACCTCGGTGAAGCCCGAGGCGTTGATCATCTCGCGGTCGATGATGGTGACCGGTGCCGGTGCGTCGAGCGGGGACTGCGCCAGCCGGGAGGCCGTCAGCACCACCGGCAGAGGCGCGAAGAAGGCATCCTCGGCAAGGATGCTCGACGTCGCAGAGGCAGCGCAGATCAGCAGCAGGGCATGGTGTAGGCGCATCGGGGCAACGGTCGGATGGCGGCGCCTGCAATTATGCTGCTATGTCAGGCACGGCCATGCTGGCACGTCTGACATTTCGTAACAAGTCCCCTGGCACTGTTGCGTCAAGCCGACGGCTGCTGGCCGGTTGCGCCACGGGTTACACTCCTGCCTCCCGTACCGGTTGCAGATTCCGCGTGAGCGCCACCTCCTTCCACATCCAGCCGACTGCCGACGACGGCCGCATTGCGCGGCTGGCGGCGGCCGCCATCGTGCTGTCGGTGGCCGAAGCCGCCATTCCCCTGCCGCTGCCGGGCGTCAAGCCGGGGCTGGCCAACATCGTGATCCTGATCGTGCTGCTGCAGTGGGGCTGGCGCGACGCGGTGTGGGTCGCCCTGCTACGCGTGTTTGCCGGCAGCCTGCTGATCGGCCAGTTCCTTGCGCCGGGTTTCTTCCTCAGTCTGGCCGGTTCGCTCACCAGCCTCGTCACGCTGGGGCTGGCCATGCATCTGCCGCGTCGCTGGTTCGGCCCGGTCACGCTGTCGCTGCTGGCGGCCTTTGCCCACATCGGCGGCCAGCTGGTGCTCGCCCGCCTGTGGCTGGTGCCGCACGACGGCATCTTCTATCTGGTGCCGGTATTCGCGCTGGCGGCGACGGTGTTCGGTCTGGTCAACGGGCTCGTCGCCGGTCGCCTGCTGCGTGACCTGCCGCCGCCGCGGCAGGGAACATAGCCCCCGTCGCACAGTCCATGCCTCGGGGTCGCGATTGCGGCCGTCACCACGAGGCCATCATGAAGTTCTTGCTGTCTGTTGTTGCTGCGCTGTCACTGCTGGTCACGTCCTTGCCGGCGGCGCATGCCGACGGTGATCGGGTGCTCGAGCGGATGCGCGCCGGTGGCGTGCTGATCCTGCTGCGCCATGCCAGTACCGAGCCGGGCATCGGCGATCCGCCCGGCTTCTCGCTTTCCGACTGCACGACCCAACGCAATCTGTCCGGCATCGGCCGCGACGAGGCGCGTCGCATCGGCGAAGCCCTGCGGTCGGCCGGCGTGGCCGTGTCCGCGGTGCGCTCGAGCCGCTGGTGTCGCAGTCTCGACACGGCCCGGCTGGCCTTTCCCGACCACGAGCCGCAGGCGTGGCCGCCGCTCGATTCCTTCTTTGCCGGCCAGGGCGATCGCCAGCGCCAGACCAACGCCGCACTGGCCGTCCTGAATGACTGGCCGGCCGGGCGCAACGAGGTGTGGGTGACGCATCAGGTCAACATCACGGCGCTGACCGGTGCCTATCTGATGATGGGTGAAGCGGTCGTCGCGCGGGTGCGCGACGGTGAGCTGGAAATGGTCGGCCGCTGGCGTCCTTGAGACGTCTGGCGTCTCGACGCTCACAAGCCAGGTCGCTAGTTGACGTTTTGTAGCTCGACCGGCCGGGACTCGCCCCGGCGGGCGATCTACTTTCTTGGCACACGCCAGGAAAGTAGGCAAAGAAGCGTGCCCCACCGTCTCGCCGGCTACGCCGGTTCCCTCGCTACGGCCGGTTGCGCCGGCCGGCCCTGAACTCGCTGCGCTCGGACAGCAGGGCCGGACTTCTCCGG
>JBFHJY010000138.1:0-6137 GCA_041595655.1 Azoarcus sp. | reverse complement strand
GCGATCCATCCGACCAGCGCCGAGGAACTGGTCACCCTGCGCTGAAGGCCGCTTCAGCGGCCAGAACCGAACTGCGTGAACACCAGCTCCCCGTCCTCTTCCAGGCGCAGCGGCATGAGCACGCCATCGACGTCGATACGCGCATCGAGCGTGTACTTCAGGCGGTCTCGCCCCGGGGTGTTGATCAGTTCATTGAACAGCCGGATGCTGCTGAGCAGGTCGATCGGCGAGTTGAGCTCGATCTCGGTCTCGGCGTACGGCGGCACGTCGGCCAGGCGCGACGTGACGCCGGTCAGCATGCGATGCCCCTCCAATGCCACCGTGTAGCTCAGTCCGCGCATGCGCAGCGGGGTGCGATTGGGATTGACGACACGCAGGGTCATCGCGATGCGCGGCGCCCTGCCCTCGCCCGGCACCAGCCCGAAAGACGACAGCGAAACCACCGGTGTCTCGTAGGACGGGTCACCCATGCCTGCACACCCGGCAAGCAGGACGGCGGTGGAAAGCAGGGCCAGACGTCGTGCACGATTCATTGGATCACTTCTCCGCAGTACATTCCGTTCATCCCGCGTAATGTGCGCCAAGGCGCGTCGCCGGGCAAGCACGCAGCCGGGATGCGCCCGCATCACGCAAGACCACAACGCTGGCAGGGTGATCTGCTACTGTGCACCGGCGTTCGCCGCTCGGCGGTGCAGGGATGCAGACGCCGGGCCGGCACCTCCGAACCTTCTGGCGAGCTGCCACAGGACAACTTCCACGTCCTACTGGACGCACCCTATCTGCCGACGCCGCTCACTGCGCTTTACCCCATGCTGGTGGCTTGCCGGCGGTCCCGGGCCTACAGGCGTACCGTTGCCGGGCATGCAACGCAGCACGATCCCCGCCACGCCGAAATAAGCAAATGAATTCAAGCCATTTGGCTGGGGACTGTGGCGCTGATAGCCTGAAACCCCCTGCCACAGCGGTTCACAACATGATGTCCTATGTCGCCCCGACCCTGGTGTTGTGCCTGTGCGCCGAATGGTGCGGTGTTTGCCGTGATTACCGCAGCGGTTTCGAAGAGCTCGCTTCCAGGCATGACGGCGCAGCCTTCCACTGGATCGACATCGAGGACGCCCCCGACTGGCCGGACACACTCGACATCGAAAGCTTCCCGACCGTGATGATCCAGCGCGGCGACCATGTGCTGTATCTCGGCCCCACGCTGCCACAGCACAGCCATCTCGAGCGCACGCTGCAGCATCTGCTGGCAATGGACGGCCAGCAGGACCGCCGCTACGCCGAAGCCACCGAGGAACGCCGCAGCTGGCAGGTTGCCGCACGGTTCAGCGAACGGCTGCGCTGAGACCCCGGTCCGGCTAGCGCGCCGGTTCGAGGCGCAGGATGCGCCCGTTGCTCTCGTCGAGCAGATAGAGGGCGCCGTTCGGCCCCTCCCGCACGTCACGGATGCGGGCACCGAGATCTTCCAGCAGGCGGTGTTCGGCGACGACCCGCTCGCCATCCATCTGCAGCCGCAGCAGCATCTGCCCGCGCAACGCGCCGATGAACAGGTCGCCCTTCCATTGCGGGAACGCCTCGCCCGAATGGAAGACCATGCCCGCCGGCGCAATCGAGGTCGGCACCCAGTAATGCACCGGCGGCTCCACCCCTTCACGTTCGGTCGCCTCCCCGAACGGCCGACGCGTGACGTAGTCGCGTCCGTATGTCACCTCCGGCCAGCCGTAATTGGCGCCGGGCTTGCCGACGTTCAGCTCATCGCCCCCGCGCGGTCCGTGCTCGTGCGTCCATAGCACGCCGGTTTCAGGATGGATGGTCGCCCCCTGCACGTTGCGGTGACCGTAGGACCAGATTTCCGGCAGTGCATCGGAGCGCCCCGCGAACGGGTTGTCCGCAGGCACCGAGCCATCCGGCATCACGCGCACGATCTTGCCCAGATGGCTGTCGAGCGCCTGTGACCGCTCACGCTGCGTATTGCGGTCACCGAGCGTGATGAACAGCGAGCCGTCGGGAGCGAAGGCGAGCCTGGAGCCGAAATGGTGGCCGCCGCCCGGATCATCGCGCTGTGCAAAAATCCGCTCGACCTGTTCCAGGCGCAATCCGTCCACATCCAGCCGAGCCCGCACAACCGCCGTACGCGCACCCCTCTCGGTCGGCTCGGCGAGACTGAGGAAGATCATCGCGTCGCGCGCATGATCCGGACTCAGCACCACGTCGAGCAGACCGCCCTGCCCACTGGCATGCACACCGGGCACGCCGGCGATCGGCTGCGACAGGCGCCCTTCATGATCGACCAGTCTCAGGCGGCCGGCCCGCTCGGTCACGAGCATCCGACCATCCGGCAGGAACGCCAGTGACCATGGCGTCTCCAGCCCCTGCGCCACCGTGTGCACACGCACTTCCTGTGCGAACGCGCCCGCAGCGGTCAGCAGGGCCATGAAAAGACTGGTCACCAACAATACCCGGCGGCATGTCCGCCCTGCGCTGCTTGCTGTCATACTCTGCTCCATCAGTCCTCACCGGTAGCTTCGTCCACGCCAGCCACCCATGGGTTCATTTTCATGTACCACCTTCCGCCAGCTGTGCGCGTTCTGCTTCATCCTAGCCCTTGGCGCCGGCTTCATCGTTGCGCTCCTGCCAGCTCCGGACGGCGTCGACCTGAGCGACGGGCGTGACAAGATCGCGCATGCCGCGGCCTTCGCGGGCTTTGCCTGTCTCGGTCTGGCGGCCTGGCCCCAGCGGACGGCAGCCGTCATCATCATGCTTCTGGTTTATGGTCTCGCCATCGAACTGGCGCAGGCACTCGTACCCTATCGCTCAGCGGACCTGCTCGACTGGGTCGCCGACGCCGTCGGCACACTGGCAGTGGCCGCAGCATGGATGCTGCACCGTTTCAGGGTGCAGCAGGTCTAGAATCCACAGCATGAAGCGCATCGCACCTTGACCACGGGAGTCACAATGGAACGCACGGATTTCACCCGCCCGATTCACGTCACCACTTGGATGGGAGTGTTCCTCGCCCTTGTCGCGCTGCTGGCGGCGGTGCTGGTGCCGCAGCTAAAACACGCCTTCATCGCCAACGCAGCGTTCAATGGCGTGATCCTGTTCGTGCTGGCGATCGGCATCGCGGTGAACCTGCGCCAGGTATGGCGTCTGCAGCGCGAGGTGCTGTGGATCGATGCCTTCCAGAACGGGCACGGCAGCCGCCTGCCGGACATCAAGCCGGTCCTGCTCGCGCCGATGGGCAAGATGCTCTCGAAACGCGAGCGTGAGGTGCTGCAGCTGTCACCGGCGTCGATGCGTTCGATCCTCGACAGCGTGCAGATCCGTCTCGAGGAGCAGCGTGACCTGTCGCGCTACCTCATCGGCCTGCTGATCTTTCTCGGCCTGCTCGGCACCTTCTGGGGCCTGCTCGCCACCATCCGCTCGGTCGGCGAGATCATCGGCGGCATGAGTGGCGGCGCCGATGCAGTGGCCATGTTCGAAGCCCTCAAGGCCAAACTCGACGCACCGCTGTCCGGAATGGCGACGAGTTTCTCGACCTCGTTGTTCGGCCTGGCCGGCTCGCTGGTCGTCGGTTTTCTCGACCTGCAGGCCAGCCACGCCCAGAACCGCTTCTACAACGAACTCGAGGAGTGGCTCTCCAACATCACCCGTCTGCCCTCCGGCCTGGGCGGCGACACGGACGGCGGCAGCGTCCCGGCCTACGTGCAGGCGCTGCTCGAGCAGACCGCCGAAAGCCTGGACCGCATGCAGCGTACCGTTGCCGAATCGGCACGCGAACGTACCGCCACGGTCGACCAGCTTGGCGAACTGAGCCATCAGCTCAATCGCCTGTCCGAACTCATCAGCCGCGAATCGCGCGGCCTGTCCTCGCTGTCCGACGCCCAGGACGAACTGCGCGGGCTGGTGCGCCAGCTCGCCCAGCGTCCCGCCGAAGGCACGCAGATGAGCGAGGAGCTGCGCTCCGAATTCCGCCTGATGTCGCGCACCATCGCCGCTGCGCTGGGCAGTCGCGAACGGGGTGAATGAGCCATGGCCACGCTGAGTCGCCGCCGCCGGGGAGTCGATTACTGGCCAGGTTTCGTCGATGCCCTCGCCTCGCTGCTGATGGTGATGGTGTTCGTGATCCTGATCTTCGTGATCGGCCAGTTCGTGCTGACCAACGCGGTCAGCGACCGCGACCGCTCGATCAGCCGTCTGCAGGCCGAGATCGCCACGCTGGCCCGAACCCTCAGCCTGGAAACGGAAGCCCGCAACGTGGCCGAAGCGCGCGTGACGGAGCTTTCCGCCTCGCTCACGCGCACCATCGGTCAGCGCGACCTGGCCCAGGCAACGCTGGAGCAGACTCGGGCCATGCTCGACGAAGAACGCGACAAGGCCGCCCGGCTGGCAGCCGACATCGACGCCCTCGAGCAGCTCAAGGCCGAACTCGAGAGCGAAGTCGCTCGTCTGGTCGAGAACCTCGACCGCTCCGAAGCGCGGGCACTGGAAGGCCAGCAGGTGTCCGATCACGCGCTGGCGCAGGTCGAACTGCTCAATCGCCAACTGGCCGCGCTGCGCACCCAGCTGGACGAACTGAACAACGCACTGGCCGCAGCGGAGAAGGAACTGGCCAGCCGTGAGCTGCGTATCGAGGAACTGGGGCGGGAGCTGAACGTGGCGCTGGCCATGCGGGTGCAGGAACTCAGCCGCTTCCGCTCGGAGTTCTTCGGCCGCCTGCGCGAAGTGCTGGGCGATCGCGAGGACGTCCGCATCGTCGGCGACCGTTTCGTGTTTTCGTCCGAAGTGCTGTTCCCGAGTGCATCCGACGCGGTCAGCGACGCCGGCCAGCGACAGCTCGAACAATTGGCCGAAACGCTCAAGACCATCGCGGAAGAGATTCCGGGCGATCTGCCCTGGGTCTTGCAGGTCGATGGTCACACCGACCGCCGCCCCATCTCGACCGCACGTTTCCCGTCGAACTGGGAGCTGAGCACCGCTCGCGCGCTGGCAATCGTCAAGTTCCTGCGCGCACAGGGCATTCCGCCCCAGCGCCTGGCCGCAACCGGCTACGGCGAATTCCATCCGATCGACAACGCCACTTCGGAAGAGGCGCTGGCGCGCAACCGCCGCATCGAGCTCAAGATCACCAGTCGCTGAGGCCCATCAGGCGCACGGGCCCGGCATTTCAACCAACCGCGTCGAGGAGTTCATCATGTCCGCACACGTCTACAAGCTGGTCGAACTGGTCGGGTCATCCACCGCCGGTGTCGACGATGCCATCCGCAATGCCATCGAGACCGCCTCGAAAAGCATCCGTCACATGGACTGGTTCGAGACCTCGGAGATTCGCGGCCACATCTCCGACGGCAAGATTGCCCACTGGCAGGTGAAACTCAAGGTGGGCTTCCGCGTCGAGAGCTGACCCCGTCAGGTCGGGACGCGCTCGGCCACGGCTGCAACGCTCACCCGCGCCTTTTTTTCGCGCCGGCTCTTCACGATCTGACGCGACAGCGCGAACATCGGTACCAGCCCGACCGCGACGATGGTCAGTGCGGCCGTCGACGCCTCGGCCAGTCGCTCGTCGGCTGCCAGCGTGTGGGCCTGGGTAGCCAGCGTATCGAAGTTGAACGGGCGCATCACCAACGTGGCCGGCAACTCCTTCATGACGTCGACGAACACCAGCAAGCCGGCCGTCAGCAGACTGCCTCGCAGCATCGGCACATGCACCCGCCGCAAGGTGGCAAGACGTCCGTAACCGAGGATGCGCGAGGCGTCATCCATGTTCGGCGTGATCTTGCCCAGGCTCGCGTCGACGGTCTGCAGCGCCACCGACAGGAAACGGGCGAGATAGGCATACACCAGTGCGGCGATGCCGCCGGTCAGGATCAGGCCCGGATTGACGCCGAACCACTCGCTCCAGCTCTGCGCGATGAAGTTGTCGACGCGGGTCACGGGGATCAGTACCCCGACGGCGATCACCGAGCCCGGCACGGCATAGCCGAGGCCGACGATACGGTTGGCCGCCCGCGGCACGCCCGAGCGTGACAGGCGCGCCGCATAGGCCAGCAGCACGGCCAGTGCCACGGCGATGCTGGCCGTCACGGCGGCCAGCACGAAGCTGTTGCGTGCGAGCGCAAAGAAACGCGGTCCGAACT
>JBFHJY010000137.1:0-6270 GCA_041595655.1 Azoarcus sp. | reverse complement strand
GAGAACGTCGGTTTCGGCGCGTAGGGTTTTGAGTTTCTCCTTCTGTCTCACGCCGAAGCGGTGCTCCTCGTCGATGATGACCAGCCCGAGGCGCTTGAACTTGACGTCCTTCTGCAGCAGGCGGTGGGTGCCGATGATGATGTCGACCTTGCCTTCGCCGAGCTGCGCCAGTGCCTCGTTCTGCTCCTTGGCGGACTTGAAACGCGACAGCTCGGCGACCTTCACCGGCCAGTCCGCGAAGCGGTCGGCGAAGGTCTGGTAGTGCTGTTCGGCCAGCAGCGTGGTCGGTGCCAGCACCACCACCTGCATGCCGCCGGACACCGCGACGAAGGCGGCGCGCAGCGCGACCTCGGTCTTGCCGAAGCCGACGTCGCCGCACACCAGGCGGTCCATCGGCCGGCCGGATTTCATGTCGGTCACGACCGAGTCGATGGCCGCCTGCTGGTCCGGCGTGGTCTCGAAGCCGAAGCCTTCGGCAAAGGCCTCCAGATCGTGCTGACGGAAGTCGAAGCGGTGACCGGGGCGCGATTCGCGCTGGGCGTACAGCGCCAGCAGCTCGGCGGCGGTGTCGCGAATCTGGATTGCGGCCTTGCGCTTGGCCTTTTCCCACTGGCCTGAGCCCAGCCGGTGCGGCGAGACGGCTTCGGGGTCGGCGCCCGCATAGCGCGAGATCACGTGCAGTTGCGACACCGGCACGTAGAGCTTGTCGCCGCTGGCGTATTCCAGATGCAGGAATTCGGTGTCGCCTTCGCCCAGATCCATGTGGATCAGGCCGACATAGCGGCCGATGCCGTGCGAGGCGTGCACCACCGGATCGCCCGGCTTGAGCTCGGACAGGTCGCGCAGCCAGCCCTCGACGCTGGCCGCCTTGCGGTTGCCGCGGCGGCCGCGCGTGCGGGCGGTGGCAGCGTACAGCTCGGCCTCGGTGACGATGGCGAGCCTGGCCTGCGGCAACACGAAGCCGTTGAGCAGCGGCGAGACGCCCAGCGCGAAGGCTTCGTCCGCAGCGAGAAAGCCCGCGAAATCGGCGCTGGCGGCCGGCTTCAAGCCGTATTCCGCGAGATACTCGGCCATGGTCTCGCGGCGGCCCGGCGATTCGGCCAGCAGCAGCACGCGCCCGCCGGCCATCGCCCAGTCGCCGGCCAGCAGGTCCTTGAGCTTGTGCAGCGGGTCGGTGGCCTTGCGCTCGACGGCGATGTCGGGAGGCGCGTCCGAGGCACGCTGCGCGTCTTCTGCGGCGTTTTCGTTGGCCGGAATCGACAGGCCGGGATAGTCCTTCAGCGCGGTGAAGAACTCCTCCTGGCCGAGGAACAGCGCGGCCGGCTTCATCGCCGGGCGGCTGCGGTCGCCGGCATGGAAGTCGTAGCGCTGGCGCGCGTCGCGCCAGAAATCCTCGATGGCAGCCGGTACGTCGTGGTGCAGCATCACCACCGCGTCTTCCGGCAGGTAGTCGAACAGGGTGGCGGTTTCGTCGTGGAACAGCGGCAGGAAGTATTCGATGCCGGCCGGTGCGATGCCGTTGGAGACGTCCTTGTAGAGCTGCACGCGCGAGGGATCACCTTCGAAGGTCTCGCGGAAGCGGCTGCGGAAGGCGGTGCGTGCCTTCTCGTCGAGCGGGAACTCGCGCGCAGGCAGCAGGCGGATTTCCGGCACCGGATACACCGTGCGCTGGGTGTCGGGGTCGAAGGTCTTGATGCTCTCGATCTCGTCGTCGAACAGGTCGATGCGCAACGGCAGGGTGGAGCCCATCGGATACAGGTCGATCAGCCCGCCGCGCACCGAGAACTCGCCGGGGCTCACCACCTGCGTGACGTGGGCGTAGCCGGCGGTGGCCATCTGCGTGCGCAGTTTGTCCACATCCAGCCGCTCGCCCTGCTTGAGGAAGAAGGTGTAGGCCGCCAGATAGCTCGGTGGCGCCATGCGGTACAGCGCGGTGGACGCCGGCACGATGACCACGTCGGCTTCGCCGCGCGTCAGCGAATACAGCGTGGCCAGTCGCTCGGAGATCAGATCCTGATGCGGCGAGAAGCTGTCGTAGGGCAGCGTCTCCCAGTCCGGAAACAGATGTGCGCGCAGCTGCGGTGCGACCCACGCCAGCTCCTCATGCAGACGCTGCGCTTCGGGGGGGTTGGCGCAGACCAGCAGCAGGGTGCGACCGCGTGCCGCGAAATGCGCCACCGCCAGCGCGTCGGACGAGCCGGCGAGCAGGGGCAGGGTGTGACGCACGCCGGCTTTCGGGAAGGACAGGGCAGCGAGCTCGGGCAGCAACGATTCGGGCTTGAGCGACATTCGGGAGGGAAGGGGATACCTGAGGCGAGCCGCGAATTATAGGGGAAGCGGCCTTTCCTGACAGGGCGCAGGGTCGCAAGGCCCGCACGGAGCCTCGATGTGACACGCCGCTGGCGGTCCTGCGGTTGCGGCATCAGTGGCGCAGTGCGTGAGCCGTTTCACCGGGAAACTCGACGAAGGCGATGCTGGCATAGCCGACGACGCGGCAGCGATCGCCGGCAGTGTCACCGGAACTGCGCAGGTCGAGCAGATAGGGTTCCAGCCCGCGCCGGGAGGCCAGGGTGAGCAGTCCGTTGACGGCATGGGCGCCGCAGCATTGTTCCGCCTGCAGGCAGGGATTCAGTTCAAGCAGCTGTCGGGCGGTGGAGCGGTCGAGCGCACGAGAGTCCTCGTAGCTCAGATAGTGCGACAGGTCGGAGCTGACGACGATCAGGGTTTCAGGTCCGCCCCACAACAGGTCGAGCAGGTCGGCGACCGATCCGGTGCAGCATTGGCCGACCAGCACGGGCACGATCTCGAAGCTGTCGAGCAGGGTCTGCAGGAAGGGTAGCTGGACTTCCAGGCAGTGCTCCTCGGCGTGCGGCCGGTCATCGACATGCACGTCGGGCAACCCCTGCAGCAGGCTCCGGCTGGAGGCGTCGATCGGCACGACGCCGAGGGGAGTCGAGAAGCCCTGCACGGACGGCAGCACGAAGCCCCTGACCGCCAGACGGTGTGGCGGGCCGAGCAGCACCACGCGGCGGATGCGGCCGCGCAGCGACTGCAGGGTGGAGTAGGCGTTGGCTGCGATGGGGCCCGAGTACATGTAGCCGGCGTGGGGCACGATGACGGCCTTGGGCGGCGTCGCGAGTTCCTCCGCGGGCATCGAGGCGGCCAGCATCTCGCTGACCTGGGTGCGCAGCAACTCGGCATCGGACGGATAGAAGTGCCCGGCAGCGGCCGCCGGGCGGATCGAAGCGATGGCCATGGCATTCCTTGCACGAGCAGGTTCCGGGCGCGCACTGCGTCCGGCGTGAAAGTCATTATAGGAAGACGTTGCTGGGTTGCCCGGCCGGGAGCGCCGTGTCGGAATTCGCGGCGCACATTGCGACCTACATTAGAATTCGCCGCATGCAACGTACATCTGCCCGCCATTTCGCGCTCGTTCCCGCCGCCGGCAGTGGCAGCCGCATGGGTGCCGAGCGTCCCAAGCAGTATCTGCCGCTGGCCGGTCGACCACTGATTGCGCACACGCTCGAAGCGCTGTGCGCGGTCGATGCCATCGACAAGGTGTTTGTCGTGCTGTCGATGAGCGACCCTGAATGGAGTCGCCATGACTGGACGGCGCTGGGGCCGAAGCTGGTACCGCTGTTCTGTGGCGGGGCAACGCGTGCGGCCAGCGTGCTTGGTGGCCTGCGCGCGATCGCCGGCGAGGTGGAGCAGCACGACTGGGTGCTGGTGCATGACGCCGCACGGCCGTGCATCGCGCCATGGCACGTCGGCAGGCTGATGGACGAACTGGTCGGTGACGAGGTGGGCGGACTGCTGGCGGTGCCTGTGGCCGACACCCTCAAACGTGCCGACGGCCACGGCCGTGTGGCGCAGACGGTGTCGCGCGACGCCTTGTGGCAGGCTCAGACGCCGCAGATGTTCCGCTACGTGATGCTGCGCCGCGCGCTGGAAGACGCACACGACGTGACCGACGAGGCGAGCGCCATCGAGGCCGCCGGCGTGCACCCCAAGCTGGTGCAGGGCGATACGACCAATCTGAAGGTGACGTGGCCGGTGGACCTGCATCTGGCTGAATGGATACTCGCGAGCCGTCGCGAGGGAGGGGAAGCATGACGAATCTGCGCATCGGTCAGGGTTTTGACGTGCACGCACTGGTGCCGGGGCGGCCGCTGGTCATCGGCGGGGTGACCATTCCCTTTCCGCAGGGCCTGCTCGGGCATTCCGACGCCGACGTGCTGCTGCACGCGCTGACCGACGCATTGCTCGGCGCGGCAGGCCTTGGCGACATCGGCCGGCTGTTTCCTGACACCGACCCGCAACACGCCGGCGCCGACAGCCGTGTGCTGCTGCGCGAGGCCTTCGCACGCGTGCGTGCGGCCGGCTTCGAGGTGGTCAACATCGACGCCACCGTCATCTGCGGTGCGCCGAAGATCCTGCCGCACGCGCCGGCCATGGTGGCCAACATCGCGGCCGATCTGGGTATCGATGCTGCGCGCATCAACATCAAGGGCAAGACCACCGAAAACCTCGGTTTCACCGGGAGGGGGGAAGGCATCGCGGCACAGGTCACGACCCTGCTCGAGCGGAATGGGGACTGATCCCGACGTCTCTTCGTGTGCGCGCTGGCGCGAAGAGCGCGCACGGGTCTTCTTCGCGCTGTGGCCCGATGCGGAGACGGCGCACGCCCTGCATCAACTGGCTCGATCGGCTCATGCCCGTTTCGGCGGTCGGGTGATGCGCCGCGACACGCTGCACCTGACGCTGGCCTTCATCGGTGGTGTGCCCAGGCTGCGCATTCCCGAATTGCTGGAGGTGGGCGCTGCGGTCACACCCCGCGCATTCGAGCTTTCACTGGACGTACTGGGAGAATGGATGCACAAGCACATCGTGTGGGCGGGACCGGGCGATGCGCCGAAAGCGCTGGTCGAGCTGTCCGGCGACCTTCACGAACGCCTGGCGGCGGCCGGCTTCGGGCTGGAGGAGCGGCCTTTCGTGCCGCACGTGACGCTGTTGCGCAACGCCGCCTGCGCAACGCAGCGCTCGCTGCTGGAACAGGCAGTGAAGTGGCGTGCGGATGGATTCGTGCTGGTGGAATCCAGGCTGCTGACGTCGGGCGCCCGCTACGAGGTGCTGGGGCGCTGGCCCGTGGTGGGCGCCGGCCGGCCGTGAACCGAAAAGCGGGGCCGAGGCCCCGCCAGTCATTACCGCGCAGTCCGTCGCATCAGACGAACATGCAGGAGTCCAGTCGCTCGCGGAGCTGCGGCTCAGGCGACTTGGTGTAGTCCTTTTCGAAGCGGTCGGTGATCAGTTGTGCGGTGGGGGTGTCGAGTACCCCGTTGAGCAGGCCCATGAAGGCCGGTGGCGCAAAGACGATGGCGCGGCCGTAAGCGTTGCGCGTCCTGCCATGGTAGAGCTCGTGCGCCAGTTCCTGCGCGAACACCTTCGCCTCGTGGGCCTTGGGTTCGGTCTGGGGCTGTGTGGCGCCGTGACCGTTCATGCTGCCCGGTCGGTCGGTGACAAGCTCGGAGTTCTTGAAACGGCTTTCGGGATGGATCATCTCCTTGACCAGCTTGAGCCCCTTGTTCGGTCCGAGGTGCTCGTAAAGCCGTGCAAGGCTGGCATTGGCTACCAGTATCCAGGTGATCGCCATGGGTGTTCCTCCGATGAGTTGCATGGATCAGTCCGAAGGAGACCGGCGGGCCGAGCGTGACAGGGGGAGCGTCGTACGCCCGCTCCCCCTTGTCGGTTGCTGCACGCTTGACTCGTTTGGCCGGTGCAGGGTGCGCTAACCGCGCTCAGGCTCCTTACGGACTTCCTGTGCTGCCGTGATGGTGGCAGCGATCCCAGCTTAGACCTGCCCGAAGCGGCGCGCAAAGGGGCTGCGTTCCGCGATGCGAAATATGACAGCGCCGGCCGCTGTGGTGGCGGAAAAGAATTTTCTGGACCTCATTCGCGCAACGATGGCGGGGACTGCAGGAGCGCTTCACCGGCCGCCGGGTCGCTCCCGTATAGCATGGAAAGCTGTTTGTAAACAGCAGGATGCGAACCAAGCAAAGCACCCGGCGCTTCGAAGAAGGTTTCCGATGCGACGGCAAAGAATTCGGCCGGATGCTCGCCGGCATAGGGGTCGAGTACGGTCGGCAGACCCAGTTCGAGCGCCCGGCAGAAGGTTTCGTAGGCGCGTGAGAAATCGCGCGCCCATTCCTTGCGCGACATGTCCGGTGGCAGCGGTGGAAAACCGTCCGCGCCGCCGTTGAGCATGTCGAGCTT
>JBFHJY010000136.1:0-6300 GCA_041595655.1 Azoarcus sp. | reverse complement strand
GCGAGCCCGGCGGCGGTCATGGCGTACACGACCCACGTCACGTTGGTCAGCTCGGGCAGTTGCGCCATGAAGATCAGGATGGCCAGTGCATTGACGAAGCCTGTGACCACCGAGCGCGACACGAAGCGCATCAGCAGGTCGAGCCGGATCATGCCGGCCACGATCTGCAGCACGCCGGTGAGCACCGTGGCGGCGAGCAGGTATTGCAGGCCGTGTTCCTTGACCAGCGTGACCATCAGCAGCGCCATGGCGCCGGTGGCCGCCGAGATCATGCCGGGGCGCCCGCCGGTGAAGGCGATGACCACCGCCATCGAGAACGAGGCGTAAAGGCCGATCTTGGGGTCGACGCCGGCGATGATGGAAAACGCGATGGCCTCGGGAATCAATGCCAGGGCGACGACGAGGCCGGCGAGTACGTCGCCGCGGATGTTGGAGAGCCAGTCTTTTCGGATTGTCTGAAACATGTAGGGTGCTTTGGTCGTGGCCTCGTCGCCACGGTCGGGGTCGCGGCGGGCGAGAGCCTTGCTGCATGCTTGGTGCAGCGGATTGTTCGGGTGATGCGGGGGGCGGAGCAGACGGACTTTCCGCGTTCACCGGGCGGTGGGCGTGAGAATCGGAAAGTCTCGGGTCGTGCGTATTACAACGGATGCTCCGGGGCGGGAAGATGCGAGAGGCGCGCATGATACTGGATGGTGCACTGCAAAACAACCCGTTGAATAAATGGAGTTAATTGGTCCGGTGATGAATTGATCCGCGCTGCACCACTCAGGAGGAGGCGTCGGACGGCTATACTCGGGCGACTGCTTTCACTGGCCGACCGATGTAATCGAGCTCCCCGAACCGGCGAACCCCTGTTTGCCTGCCTGCTTTGCCGCGCGCCTGTGCGCACTTGTCCGGTCACGATCCACGTGGCCCGACCGCTTCCGGGACTGCTCATGACCATCGATCTCGACGCCTTTCGCGCGTTGCTCCGCGACGAACTCACCCAGCTCGATGAATCCCTGCGCCAGGCGGCAGCTTCGGCCGGCACGGTTGAACCCGACCAATCCGGCGTGGGGCGCCTGTCGCGCATGGACGCCATGCAGCAGCAGGCCATGGCGCAGGAGCTGCGTGCCCGACTGGTGATGCGCAAGCGGCGGCTGGATGCTGCGCTGGCGCGCGTTCAGGCCGGCAGTTTCGGCAGCTGCTGCCAGTGTGGCGAAGAGCTCGATCCGGGGTGCCTGCAGCACGACCCGACCATCGTGTTCTGCGCCGATTGCTTGGCCGAGCGCGAGGAAGTCTGAACCTTTGACGGTGTGGTCGCCGGGTGTGCGACACGCCGACGACCACCCCATGGAGCGGATCGCTTGAACATCGACTTCACCGAACTGGACTACCGCGAAACTCCCATCGGCGCGGTCAGTATCCGTCGCCGCAGCGAGGTTCGCCTGGGCGGTGTGACCGTGTACGAGATCAAGCTGAACGACGAATTCCTGATGTCCAGCCTGTTCACGGCCAGCGAGGAAGCGCTGGCGCGGCTCGGGCTGGCACCGTTCGAACGCGGCGACCTGGACGTGATCGTCGGCGGGCTGGGGCTGGGTTACACCGCCGCGACGGTGCTGCAGAATCCGGCGGTCGGCTCGCTGCACGTGGTCGAATGGCTGGCGCCGGTGATCGAGTGGCACGAAACCGGCATCTGCCCGCTCGGGCCGACACTCACCGCCGATGCGCGCTGCCGCTTCAAACATGGCGATTTCTTCCGCCTGGCGGTGGCCGACGACGGGTTTCTGGGTGAGCCGGGACGGCGCTTCGATGCCATCCTGCTCGACATCGACCACACGCCGCAGCACGTGCTCAATGAATCGCACGCCGGCTTCTACACGCGGGATTCGCTCATCGCGATGAGTCGCCAGCTCAAGGCCGACGGCGTCTTCGCGCTGTGGTCCGACGACCCGCCGCATGCCGGCTTCGAGGCGCTGCTCGGTGAAGTCTTCGCGTCGGTCGCTTCGCACGTCGTGCCGTTTCCGAATCCCTACACCGGCGGCGAGTCGGCATGCACGGTGTACGTCGCGCAAAGCCCGCGCTGAGCAGGCGGCACTCGGCCAAAGCCCTGTTTTCGCTTACAATCGCGCCTTCGTCCTGACCGAACCCCTCCCATGTTTTCCGGAATCGTGGCCGCCCAAGGCCGTATCGTCGAACTCACCCCGCTGGCCGATGGCGTGCGTCTGGTGGTCGACGCCCCCGAGCTCGATCTGTCCGACGTCATCCTCGGCGACAGCATTGCCAACAGCGGCGTGTGCCTGACCGTGGTGGCCATCGACGGCAGCCGCATGAGCTTCGACGTGTCGCGCGAGACGCTCAACTGCACCGTCGGGCTCGATGCCGTCGGCAACGAGGTGAATCTGGAAAAGGCGCTGCGCCTGGCCGACCGGCTGGGCGGCCATCTGGTGACCGGCCATGTAGACGGCGTCGGCGAGGTGCTGCGTTTTGCGCCGGTGGGCGAGAGCCATGAGCTGGTGATCCGCGCGCCGGAGTCCCTGGCCGGCTACATCGCGCGCAAGGGTTCGATTACCGTCAATGGCGTGAGCCTGACGGTGAACCGCGTCGAGGGCGCGGAGTTTTCGATCAACCTGATTCCGCACACGGTGGCGGTGACCAATCTCAAGCATCTGAAGGCGGGCAGCCAAGTGAATCTGGAGATCGATCTGATCGCGCGCTACGTCGAGCGCATGCAGGCCTGGCGCGAGGAGGCGCAAGCATGAGTGCGCTGTCGCCGATCACCGAGATCATCGAGGACATCCGCGCCGGCCGCATGGTCGTGCTGGTGGACGAGGAAGACCGTGAGAACGAGGGCGACCTCGTGCTCGCCGCCGAGCACGTCACGCCGGAAGCCATCAACTTCATGGCGCGCTACGGCCGCGGCCTCATCTGCCTGACGCTGACCGAGCAGCGTTGCCGTCAGCTCGGTCTGGAGCTGATGGTGCGCGACAACCGTTCGCCGTACTCCACCGCCTTCACCATGTCCATCGAGGCCGCTGAGGGTGTGACCACGGGCATCTCCGCGCACGACCGTGCGCGCACCGTGCAGGCTGCCGTGGCGCGCGCCGCGCGTCCGGAGGACATCGTCCAGCCGGGTCACATCTTCCCGCTGCGCGCACAGCCGGGCGGCGTGCTGATCCGCGCCGGCCACACCGAGGCCGGCTGCGACCTGGCGCATCTGGCCGGGCTGGAGCCGGCCTCGGTGATCTGCGAGATCCTCAAGGACGACGGCACCATGGCACGTCTGCCGGATCTCATCCCGTTTGCGCAGGAGCACGGCCTGAAGATCGGCGCCATCCGCGACCTGATCGAGTACCGCGCCGCCAACGAATCGCTGGTCACGCGCGTGACCGAGAAGGAAGTGGTCACGCCGCAGGGGCGTTTCCGGCTGGCGGCCTTCGAGGACCGCACCTCGGGCGACGTGCATTTTGCGCTTATCCATGGCGACATACGCGCCGATCGTGACACCCTGGTGCGCGTGCATGAACCGATTTCGGTAGTCGACTTCCTCGACCCGCAGAGCGGCCTGCACAGCTTCCCGATCAACGACGCACTGTCGCGTATCGCCGCCGAACCGGCCGGCGTGGTGGTGATGCTGTATCGTCCGCAGGCGGGTCGTGACCTGCTCGCCGGCCTGCAGGGTACGCCGCGCGCCGCGCGCTGGGATCCACGCCTGTTCGGTGTCGGTGCGCAGATCCTGCGCGATCTGGGCGTGGGCCGCATGCGTCTGATGGCCAACCCGCAGAAGATCCCGAGCATGGCCGGTTTCGGCCTTGAAATCACCGGCTTCGTTGATCAGGAATGAAGCCATTACCCCGGAAGAACAATGCCCCGCTACGAAAACATCCGTGAAACCGAGATCGACCTGAATGGTGCCGGCCTGCGCGTCGGTATCGTCATGAGTCGTTTCAACCAGGACGTGTGCGAAGGCCTGTTGTCGGCCTGCACCGACGAGCTGCTCAGGCTCGGCGTCGAAGCCTCGGCGATGCACATCGTCACCGTACCGGGCGCGCTGGAGATCCCGCTGGTGTTGCAGACCATGGCCAAGAGCGGACGCTTCGATGCGCTCGTGGCACTCGGTGCGGTGATCCGCGGCGAGACCTATCACTTCGAGATCGTCTCGAACGAGATGGCGGCCGGCATCAACCGCGTCGGAATCGACACCGGCATGCCGATCGCCAATGGCGTGCTGACCACCGAGGATGACGACCAGGCGCTGGCGCGCATGCGCGAGAAGGGCGAGGACTGCGCCCGCGCCGCCGTCGAGATGGTCAATCTGCTGAAGGCACTGCGATGATGGGCAAGGCGGCGCGTCGGCGTGCGCGCGAATTCGTGTTGCAGGGGGTGTATCAGTGGTTGCTGTCGGGCAACTCGATACCGATGATCGAAGATCACGTTTCGGGCGTGAGCGGCTTCGAGAAGGCCGATCTGGCCTTCTTCACGCGCGTGCTGCGCGGAACGGTCAACAGTGCGGTCGAGCTGCGGGAGGCCTTCGCCCCCTTCATCCACCGCGGTGTGGAGGAGCTGTCGCCGATCGAGCATGCGATCCTGCTGATCGCCAGTTACGAACTGAAGAACGACATCGAGACGCCTTATCGCGTGGTCATCAACGAAGCCATCGAACTGGCCAAGGAGTACGGCGGCACGGACGGACACCGTTTCGTCAACGGCGTGCTCGACCGTCTGGCGGGCGAGTTGCGCAAGGTCGAGGTCGAGGCTGCGCGCAAGGCGCGCGAGGGCTGACCGGTCCCCTACGGGGCAGCGCGTTCAAGACTGCGCAGAACAGAAAGGCCCTGCCATCCGGCAGGGCCTTTCTGCTGATCGGTACGGCCGAATTACTTGCCGTTGACGGACGACTTCAGCGAAGCGCCGGCGGAGAACTTGGGCACCTTGGTGGCGGCGATCTTGATGGTGGCGCCGGTCTGCGGGTTGCGGCCGGTACGCGCAGCGCGAGAGGACACCTCGAAGGAGCCGAAGCCCGTGAAGGCAACCTTTTCGCCCTTGGCCATGCTCTCGGTGATCAGATCCAGCACGGTGGACAGGGCACGATCGGCCTGAGCGCGGGAAACATCCATGCGATCAGCCAGGGCTTCGACAAATTCACCTTTGTTCATGCTTTTCCTCGATCAGTTTGTATATGTTGGAAAACCGTCATCCCGCCGGGATTCCGGCAATGCGCGGCGAGCACCGTTAGGCCCCGGTCATTTCTCCCTCGGGCCCGGGCTGGCGCTCCGCGCGCCTCCCTGCGAACCCAGCGCGGAAGCTGCTTTCGCGACTGAAATTCAGGCAAGGACAGTCTGCCCAAGGCTTTCCGATGACACAAGCCCTTTTTTCGTAACAGCGCGGGTTTGCAGCCGGTTTGCCACAAGTCTTTAGTCATCCGGGGTTTCCGCTGCGGGCAGCCGGCTTGATACCATGGCAGGCCTTGCAAGATGCAAATGGAGTGGTTCATGCAGATCGTCCGATCCAACGGCCTCAACTTCGTCCTCGAGCGGCGTGGCAGTGGTGAGCCGTTACTGTTCATCGGTGGCACCGGATGGGACCTGCGTGACCGTCCCAATCCGCTCGATGGCCCGTTGGCGAAGCACTTCGAGGTGATCCTGTTCGACCAGCGTGGCATGGGCCGCAGCGACAAGCCCGAGTGCGACTACAGCATGGCCGACTACGCCGAGGACGCCGCCGGCATCCTGGACGCGCTGGGGATCCCCTCCGCCCATGTGGTGGGGTTTTCCTTCGGCGGCATGGTGGCGCAGGAACTGGCGATCCGGCACCCGCAAAAGGTGCGCAGGTTGGTGCTGGCCGGCACCACCTCCGGTGGGGCGGGCGGTTCCTCCTATCCGATCCACGAGTTCCTCGACCTCGAGCCCGAAGCGCGCGCGAGGCGCGGGCTGGAAGTGATGGACAACACCTTCACGCCCGAGTGGCAGGCGGCCAACCCGGCCGAAGCGGCCCGCCTGATCCGCGAGCGCATGATCCTCGCCGCGCGCCGTGCCGATGAACCCGGCCTGGAGGAGGGCAAACGCCGCCAGCTCATGGCGCGTGCGCAGCACGACTGCTTCGATCGCCTGCACTGCATCGGCGCGCCGACGCTGGTGATCGCCGGTGAGCGTGACGGCCAGGCGCCGGTGGAACTGGCGCGCAATCTTGCCGACGGCATTGCCGGTGCGCAGATGGTGGTGGTGCCGGGCGCGCATCACACGCTGCTGGGCGGCAGTCCGCACGCCTACGATGCCATGCTGGCGTTTCTTGCGAAGCCCTGAGCGAGGCCGGGCGAGCGTGCTG
>JBFHJY010000135.1:0-6304 GCA_041595655.1 Azoarcus sp. | reverse complement strand
CGCCTGATCGGTGCGCCGCCGGGATACGTCGGCTATGAGGAAGGTGGCCACCTGACCGAGCAGGTGCGCCGCAAGCCCTACAGCGTGATCCTTTTCGATGAGGTCGAGAAGGCGCACCCGGATGTCTTCAACGTGCTGCTGCAGGTGCTTGACGACGGTCGCATGACCGACGGGCAGGGGCGCACGGTGGACTTCAAGAACACCGTCATCGTGATGACCTCCAACCTGGGCAGCCAGATGATCCAGCAGATGGCCGGCGACGACTACGGCGTGATCAAGCTCGCCGTGATGGCCGAGGTGAAGACCTTCTTCCGGCCGGAGTTCATCAACCGCATCGACGAGGTGGTGGTGTTCCACGCGCTCGACGAGAGGAACATCGCCCATATCGCGCGCATCCAGCTGCAGTACCTGGAGAAGCGGTTGGCGCGGCTGGAGATGTCGCTGGACGTCACCGACGCGGCGCTGGCCGAGATCGCGGAGGCGGGTTTCGATCCGGTGTTCGGCGCGCGGCCGCTCAAGCGTGCGATCCAGGAGCGCATCGAGAACCCGCTGGCCAAGGCGATCCTCGAAGGGCGGTTCGCAGCCAGGGACCGCATCCGCGTCGATGCTGCCGAGCACAAGCTCAGTTTCGACAAGGCCTGATCGCAGCGTTCGGCGTCAAGAAGGCCCGGGGCATGCCCCGGGCCTTCTTGCGTCCGCTGTCGCAATGCGCCGCGCAGCCCTGCGGGATGGCCGGGCCATGTGCCGCGCATTGGCCCTGGGACTGCGGGATGCCATAATGACCGGCTTTGGCGTTCCGGCCGGCCAAGAGTGTCA
Source organism: Azoarcus sp. (assembly GCA_041595655.1). Lineage (GTDB taxonomy): Bacteria > Pseudomonadota > Gammaproteobacteria > Burkholderiales > Rhodocyclaceae > Pseudazoarcus. Next base: position 5,488 of record JBFHJY010000135.1, on the reverse strand, counting down.
GGCTTGAGCGAATCGTTTCCAGCGCCGTTCTGTCCGGAAGAAATCGATGTTCGACCTCGTCCGCAAAAACAAACGCATTGCCCAGGTGGTTCTTGCCATCATCATCGTGCCGTTCGCCTTCTTCGGCATGGATGCCTATTTCAGTGACGGCCCCGGTGGCCAGGAAGTGGCCCGGATCGGCGACTATCGCATCAACACCGTCGAGTTCGAGCAGGCTCTGCGCGAGCGTCAGGACCGGGTTCGTCAAGCCAGCGAAGGCGCCGTCGACAGCGCGCTGTTCAATACCCGCGAGTTCCGCGCAGCGGTGCTTGAAAGTCTGCTCAACGAGCGCGCTCTGGCGCTCTACATCGCGGACAACCGCATCAACGTGGCGCCCGGGCAGCTGCAACAGCTGATTGCGACGGAGGCTTCGTTCCAGGTCGACGGCCAGTTTTCGCGTGAGCGTTACGAGCAGTTCCTGGCTGCGCAGGGCATGACGCCGCAGATGTTCGAATACGGTCTTGCGCAGGACCTGCGCAGCGATCAGGTTGTGCTGGGAGTGGGGCGCTCCGCCTTTGCCGGGCGTGCTGCAGTCCGGGTGCTGGTCGACATCCAGCTCGAGGAGCGCGTGATCAGCGAACTGGCCTTCCCGCGCGAACGCTACGAAGCGGACGTGAACATTCCCGATGAGACGGTGGAGGCGTTCTATCGTGACAACGCCGAAGCCTTCATGCGTCCGCCGCGTCTGAAAGCCGAGTATCTGGTGCTGGATGCCGAGACAGTAGGGCGTGACGTCAGCATCGAAGACAGTCTCGTGCGTGAGTTCTATGACGGCAACGCCTCGCGCTATGGCGTGCCCGAAGAGCGCCGCGCGCGGCACATCCTGATCCGTGCATCGTCTTCGGCAAGCGAGTCCGAGCTCGCGGAAGCGCAGAGCAAGGCGCAGCAGCTGCTCGAGGAAGTGCGCGCCAATCCGGAGCGTTTCGCAGAGATCGCAAAGCGTGAGTCGCAGGATTCCGGCTCCGCCGGCAGCGGTGGCGATCTCGGCTTCTTCGGGCCGGGGGCGATGGTGCCCGAGTTCGAGGAGGTCGCGTTCAAGGCTGCCGTCGGCGAGATCAGCGACATCGTTCGCACCGATTTCGGTCTGCACATCATCGAGGTGACCGACATCAAGCCGGCCTCGCTGCGACCCTTCGATGAGGTGCGCGACGAGATCGTCGAAGAGCTGCGTGCGCAGGAGGTGTCGCGCCGCATGCCGCTGCTGGCGGAACAGTTCGCCAACGCGGTGTACGAGCAGCCGGACAGCCTTGCTCCGGCGGCCGAACTGCTCGGGCTGGAAGTGCACAGCACCGACTGGTTGTCGCAGGGCGACGCGCAGCTCGGTGGATATGACGATCCCCGCCTGATCGAGGCCTTGTTCGATCCCGAAACGCGCGCCAGCGGCGAGAACATCGAGGCCATCGAAGTCGAGCGCGGCGTGATGGTGTCGGCCCGTGTCGTCGAATACGAGGGGTCGGCACAACTGCCGTTCGACGAGGTGCGCGAAGCCATTCGCACTCGTCTGCGTGCCGACGAGGGGGCGCGCATCGCGCGTGAGCGTGGCGAGGAAGCGCTGGCCAAGCTGCGTGAAGGTGGTGAGGTGAGTGGTGACTGGGGCGAGCCCTACACCGAGCAGCGCGGCGCGCCCAATCTTCCCGGCCAGGCCGCGCGTGCGGTGTTCTCGGTCAGCGCGGACAGCTTGCCGGCGCATGTCGGTGCGCAGATGCCGGACGGTGGCTACAAGGTGTTCCGCGTCGAATCGGCGGGCAATCAGGAGGTCGCCGATGACGCGCCTGAGGTGCAGGCACTGGCGCAGCAGTACGACAGCCTGGTTGCGGAGCAGGAGTTCGGGGCCTTTGTACGTGCGCTGCGTGAGCAGTACGGCGTGGAGATCAATCAGTCGATGCTCGATCCGGAGCAGGGCGGTTGAAGCTCTGCCAGGATCAAAAAAAGCCCGGCAATGCCGGGCTTTTTTTTGCTGCGGCGTCCGGGGGGTCAGCCTTGGTCGGAGTTACCCAGTGCGGTGGTGTTGAAGCCGCCGTCCACGTACATGATCTCGCCGGTGACGCCACTGGCCAGGTCCGAACACAGGAAGGCGGCGGCGTTGCCGACTTCCTCGATGGTGACGTTGCGACGCAGCGGGGCATTACGCTCGTTGAACGACAGCAGCTTGCTGAAGCTGCCGATGCCGGAGGCGGCGAGCGTCTTGATCGGGCCGGCGGAGAGGCCGTTGACGCGTGTACCTTCGGGGCCGAGCGTGACGGCCATGTAGCGCACGGCCGCTTCCAGACTGGCCTTGGCCAGGCCCATGATGTTGTAGTTGGGCATGGTACGCACTGCGCCCAGATACGACAGGGTCAGCAGTGCGCCGTTGCGGCCCTTCATCAGGGGGCGCGCACCCTTGGCCAGCAGCGGGAAGCTGCCGGCACTGACTTCCTGCGAGATGCGGAAGGCTTCGCGCGAAAAGCCGTCGAGGAAGTCGCCTTCCAGCGCGTCGTTGGGTGCGTAGGCGATGGAATGTACCAGGCCGTCCAGACCGCCCCAGGCCTGCTGCAGACCGTCGAACAGCGCCGTGATCTGGGCGTCGTCCTGCACGTCGAGCGGGAACAACAGCGTGCTGTCGAACTCCGAAGCAAGCTTGGCGACGCGCTCCTGAAAGCGTTCGTTCTGGAAGGTGAAGGCCAGCTCTGCGCCCTCGCGATGCATCGCCTTTGCGATACCGTAGGCGATCGAGCGATTGCTCAGCAGACCCGTGATCAGAATGCGTTTACCAGCGAGAAAGCCCATTGTCGGCATGATTCCATGATTACGATGGGGCGATTATAGCCGAAGGCCCGTGGCGCTCCGCAGCTGTGGCGTTTTGCGAACCGAATGACAGGAACAAGGAATGCAGGCATTGAAATTCGATAACCGTTTCGTCAGTGAACTGCCGGGTGACCCGGATGACTCACTGCAGGTACGGCAGGTGTTCGGCGCCTGCTGGTCGCCGGTTTTGCCGACGCCGGTGGCGGCGCCGCGCCTGCTGGCCTGGTCGCCGGAGGTGGCCGATCTGCTCGGGCTCGCAGCCGGTGACGTCGAGACACCGGAATTTGCGCAGGTCTTTGGCGGCAATGCGCTGTTCGAAGGCATGCAGCCCTACGCGGCCTGTTACGGCGGGCATCAGTTCGGCAACTGGGCTGGCCAGCTCGGCGACGGGCGGGCGATCACGCTGGGCGAGACCGTGAGTGCGCGTGGCGCGCGCTGGGAGCTGCAGCTCAAGGGCGCCGGCCCGACGCCGTATTCGCGCACGGCCGACGGTCGTGCGGTGTTGCGTTCATCGATCCGCGAATTCCTGTGCAGCGAGGCCATGCATCACCTTGGCGTGCCGACCACGCGTGCGCTGTGCCTGGTCGCTACCGGCGAGAGCGTCGTGCGCGACATGTTCTATGACGGCAACCCGCGTGCCGAGCCTGGCGCGGTGGTGTGCCGCGTGGCGCCGTCCTTCATCCGTTTCGGCAACTTCGAGCTCTTTGCCGCGCGGGGCGAGCTGGATGTGCTGGAGAAGCTGGTCGATTTCACCATCGCGCGCGATTTTCCATGGATCGAGGGCGAGCCGGCCGAATGCCGGCGCCGCTGGTTCGTGGAGGTGTGCGAGCGCACGGCGGTGATGATCGCGCACTGGATGCGGGTGGGCTTCGTGCATGGTGTGATGAACACCGACAACATGTCCATCCTCGGGCAGACCATCGACTACGGTCCATATGGCTGGATCGACAACTACGACCCGAACTGGACGCCGAACACCACGGATGCCGGCGGGCGTCGTTACCGTTTTGGTGCCCAGCCGCAGATCGGCCACTGGAACCTCGTGCGGCTGGCCAATGCGCTGCATCCGCTGATGCAGGAGGTCGAGTCGCTGCAGCATGGACTGGCGCGCTATGCCGAGGTCTATGCGGCCGAGAATCAGCGCATGTGGGCGGAGAAGCTGGGGCTGTTGCACATCACCGAGGATGATCGCGCCGCCATTGAGCGCCTGCAGGGGTCGCTGACGCGCGCGGAGATGGATATGACCATCTTCTTCCGGGAACTGGCGGCCGTCGATCTCGAGGCGCCTTCACTGGAAACGGTGGTCGAGGCCTTCTACACCGAAGACGGCCGGCAGCGGCATGGCGACACGCTGGCGGCGTGGCTGCAGGCGTATGCGCTGCGTGTCCGGCAGGAAGGGGTGCCGCACACGCAGCGCATCGCGCGCATGAATGCGGCCAACCCACGTTTTGTGCTGCGCAACTATCTGGCGCAGGAAGCCATCGATGCGGCCGAGGCGGGCGACTTGTCGCGCGTGCATGAGCTGCTCGACGTCATGCGTCGGCCGTACGATGAGCAGCCGGGGCGCGAGCGGTATGCGGCGAAGCGTCCGGAATGGGCGCGGCAGAAGGCGGGGTGCTCGATGCTCAGCTGCAGCTCGTAGGGCGTTCTTGTGCCCGCCGCGGCCTGTGCCGCGGCGGGCGGGGTGCTCCTGCTTCAGCCGAACGGCCTTGCTCCGAACAGCACGTCATGCATGTAGGTGGCGAACGCGAACCAGGTCACCACGCCGACTGCGATTGCGATCACGTCGTGCGACCAGCGCCCTTGCGGGCGAACCGTTCCCGCTGCGCGATCCCGTGTGCGGCTGGCGGAGAAACTCAGCGCCGCCCAGACCAGGAAGCTGCTGAACAGCACGATGTCGCCCAGCGTGCCGTTGGCGAGCAGATGTGCCAGGGCCCACAGCTTGGTGCCGGCCAGCATCGGGTGCCCGATGCGAGCGCGCAGCACGCTGCCGCGGACATAGGTGGCGGCGAGCAGGATGAAGGCCGGCAGCATCAGCAGCGCGGCGACGTGTCGGGTCCACGGCGGCGGGGTCCAGACATGGATGGGGTTCAGGTGGGTGTCGCTGTAGCCCAGCACCACGAGGATCAGTCCGGTCAGTGAGGCGCCTGCGTACAGCAGCTTCCAGTTCGATTCGCCGAAGCGTTCGATCGCGCGCGCGCGCGTATCGGGCGCCAACAAGCGTACCGTATGGAAGCTGAAGAACAGCCACAGGCCGGCGATCAGCAGGATCATCTGGTTTTGTCTCCGGAATTCGTCGTGCCGGCGTTCATGTCTTGACGCGCATCAACCGGCCCTTTTCACGTTCCCAGTCGCGCTTTTTCTCGTCCTCGCGCTTGTCGAACTGCTTCTTGCCCTTGGCCAGTCCGATCGATGCCTTGATGCGCCCCTTGGCGTAATGCAGATCGAGCGGCACCAGCGCATACCCGGCGCGTTCGACCTTGCCGATCAGCGTTGCGATCTCGCGTGCGTGCAGCAGCAGCTTGCGGGTGCGGGTCGGGTCGGCGTGGACGTGGGTCGAGGCGCTGGCGAGCGGTGTGATGTGCATGCCGAGCAGGAAGATCTCGCCGTTGCGCACGACGACGTAGGCTTCCTTGATGTTGGCGCGGCCGGCGCGGATGCCCTT
>JBFHJY010000134.1:0-6346 GCA_041595655.1 Azoarcus sp. | reverse complement strand
GTCGGCGTCGGCAACATCTATGCGTCCGAGAGCCTGTTCCGTGCCCGCATCCATCCGCTCACGCCGGCCGGGCATATCGGACGGGTGCGTTGCTCACGGCTCGCAGAAGCCATCCGCGAGACGCTCGCGGCGGCCATCGAGGCGGGAGGCAGCACCTTGCGTGATTTCGTTGGCGGTGACGGCAAGGCCGGGTACTTTCAGCAGCAGTATTTCGTTTACGGGCGCGATGGTGAGCCGTGCCGGGTGTGTGGCCGTGCCGTGCGCAAGGCGGTGGTCGGTCAGCGTTCGACCTTCTGGTGCGGCCACTGCCAGCCCTTGCGCAGGTAGGGCGCGTACGGGCGAGTGTGACGGGCTGCCCGCCGCCGGTGATTGCGCCATCGCTCGGGTACTGGCGCTGTCAGGGAGCTGCCGCTATGCTACCCGAATGTAAACCGCCGGGCTGCGACGCCCTGTCCTGCGCCCAGGAGAATTCGATGAACGAACTGATCGACCGTTTTGCGGAGTATGGCAACTGGCGGGAGGAAGGCGAGGCGGCCATCGTACAGCTGCGCGGCTGGCTGACGCGCAACGAGATCGGCGACGCCCAGACCGACATGCGGCTTGGGCAGGTTCTCGAGCGCATGCGCGAGGATCGCCTGACGATCGCCTTTGTCGCGGAGTTCTCGCGTGGCAAGTCCGAACTCATCAACGCGGTGTTCTTCTCGGGATACGGCAACCGCGTGCTGCCCTCGAGCTCCGGCCGCACCACCATGTGTCCCACCGAGTTGTGCTGGGAGGCTGGTGCAACGCCACAGATCCGTCTGTTGCCCATCGAATCGCGTCGCGAGGGTGAAGTGGTCGCTGCCTTGCGCGGACGTCCCGATGCCTGGCAGGTCGAGCCGCTCGACACCACTTCGGCCGAAAGCCTGCAACGCGGCCTTTCACGCGTTGGCGAAACGGTTCGGGTGACCGCCGAAGAGGCGTGCGACCTTGGTTTCCGGCTTGGTGAAGAGAGCGATGGCGCGCTGGTTCCGGACGGCGAGGGCATGGTCGAGATCTCGCGCTGGCGCCACGCCATCATCCAGTTTCCACATCCGTTGCTGGAGCAGGGTCTGGTGGTGCTCGACACGCCGGGGCTCAACGCCATCGGAGCCGAGCCCGAGTTGACCCTGTCGATGCTGCCCAATGCGCATGCCGTGGTGTTCGTGCTGGCAGCCGACACCGGTGTGACACAGAGCGATCTCGCCGTGTGGCGCGAGTACGTCACGGCCGGGCGTGGCGGCAACCACGGCTGCATGGTCGTGCTGAACAAGATCGACGGGCTGTGGGATGGCCTGCGCGACGATGCGCGCATCGAGGCCGAGATCCAGGGGCAGGTCGCATCGGTTGCACGCACGCTGGGCATTGCGCCCTCCAGTGTTTTTCCGGTGTCGGCGCAGAAAGGACTGGTCGGTCGCATCAACCGTGATCCGGCGCTGGTGGAGCGCAGCCGGCTCGACGTGTTCGAACAGGCGCTGTCGGCCGAGGTCCTGCCCGCGCGTCAGCGTATCGTGCGCGAGGGCAGCCTGATCGAGGTCGACGAGGTGGTGCGGCAGTCACGCCACCTGCTGCTGGCCAGACTCGACGGCGTGCGCGAGCAGTTGCGCGAGTTGGCCGACCTGCGTGGCAAGAACCAGAACGTCATCGAGTACATGATGCGCAAGGTCGCCCAGGAAAAGGCGGAATTCGAGGAGGGCTTGAAGAAGTACTACGCCGTGCGTTCGGTGTTCACGACACTGACCAACAACCTGCTGCAGCACATGGGTCTGGACGTGCTGCGTCACGAGACGCGGCGAACGCGCGAGGCGATGCTCGAATCGAGCTTCACCGCCGGACTGCGCGAGGCCATGGAGTCCTTCTTCACGCGGCTGCGTGGCAAGCTGGCGCAGTCCGACACCGAGATCACCGAGATTTCGTCGATGCTGGCGTCGATGTACAAGCGCTTTTCCGTCGAGCACGGACTCAAACTTGCGCAGCCGGCGGCTTTCTCGACGCAGCGCTATCTGCGCGAGCTCGACCGGCTCGAGCAACTTTTCAATCGTCAGATCAACACCACGCTCACGCTGGTGACTACCGAGAAGCACAAGCTCACGCAGAAATTCTTCGAGACCGTGGCGGTGCAGGCGCGGCGCACCTTCGAGGTCGCCAACCGCGACGTCGACCAGTGGTTACGGGCCGTCATGGCGCCACTGGAGACGCAGGTGCGGGAGTATCAGATCCAGCTCAAGCGCCGGCTCGAGAGCATCAAGCGCATCCACCAGGCGACAGACACGCTCGAGGATCGCGTCGACGAGCTGCGCCACTCCGAAGAGGGCCTGCAGGCTCAGCTCGCCGAGCTGGATGAGATGTTTGCCGGAGTGCGCGCGGTTCTCGGCGAGGAGGAGGCGGACGCCGGCGCGATGCGCGCGGCGTGAGGGTGGTCAGCCTTCGCTGTTGGTAAGGCGGACGAACTTCTCCATCAGCTGCTCCTTCGTCTCGACCACGTCCGGGTTGAGCGGAATGCAGTCGACCGGGCAGACCTGCTGGCACTGCGGCTCGTCGAAGTGGCCGACGCACTCCGTGCACTTGTTGGGGTCGATCTCGTAGATCTCGTCGCCCTGGTAGATGGCCCCGTTGGGGCATTCCGGCTCACACACATCACAGTTGATGCATTCGTCGGTAATCATCAGCGCCATGCTGGAATCCTTTTCCGTTACCTGTCCGGCTGAAACTTGTGCAGCAGGCGCCGGGTGACCTGCGGCTGAACGAATTTCTCGATGTTGCCGCCGAGCCGTGCGATCTCGCGCACCATCGTGGCCGAGACGAACATGTACTCGTCACCCGGCGTCAGGAACACCGTTTCGACCTCCGGGAAGAGCTTGCGGTTCATTCCCGCCATCTGGAATTCGTACTCGAAGTCCGACACCGCGCGCAGGCCGCGCAGGATCACGCGCGCGTTATTGACCTTGAGGAAATCCATCAGCAGGCCGTCGAAACCCTGTACCTCGACGTTGGAGAACGGCGCGCACACCTCGCGTGCGATCTCGATGCGCTCGTCGAGCCCGAACAGCGGCGTTTTCCCGCGACTCTGCGCGATGCCGACGATGATGCGGTCGAACAGGCGTGAGCCGCGCCGCACCAGATCTTCATGGCCGCGGGTGAAGGGGTCGAAGGTGCCGGGATAGACCGCAATGGCTTCCCTCATTCGCTGTTTCCTTGCATCAGGTGATAATGGACCTGGCCGGCGCGACCTTCGCGGATCGTCTGCCATCGGCCCAGGTGCGTGAGCGGTTGTTCGCTCTCGGCGTACAGCCAGCCGTCGGGCTCGAGCAGCCGCTCCAGAGCGGGTTCGATCTTCTCCAGCAAACCCTGCCGGTACGGCGGGTCGAGGAAGAGCAGATCGAAGCTGCGTGTCGTCGAGCGGGCGAATTCTACCGCATCGGCACGCACCACCTCCACCTGAGTGGCATGCAGGGTTGCGGCTGTTGCGCGCAAGGACGCTGCGGCCCGAGCATCACGTTCAACCAGCACCACCTCGGCGGCTCCGCGTGACGCCGCTTCGAAACCGAGCACGCCGCTGCCGGCGAACAGGTCCAGGCAGCGCAGGCCGCTCAGATCCTGCCCCAACCAGTTGAACAGCGTTTCGCGCACCCGGTCCGGTGTCGGCCTCAGTCCAGGCAGCCTGGGAATATCGATCAGGCGGGAGCGCCAACTCCCGCCGACGATGCGTACCCGGCTCACGGTTTTGCGCTGTCGCCGTCACCGCCGGCCACCACCACGGACAGGTGTTCCGGCTGGACGCGTCGCGCGAAAGCGTCGCGAATGCCCTGCACGGTGACGTCGGCGACACGCTCCGGATAGGTGTCGAGCCAGTCGAGGGGCAGGCTGTAGAAGCCGACCATCGCGACCCAGTCGAGGATCTTGCTGTTGGAATCCAGCCGCAGGCCGAAGCCGTTGATGAGGTTGGCTTGAGCGGCCTTCAGTTCATCCTCCGTCGGTCCTTCGGCGATGAAGTCGTCGAGCACCTGCCGCACCACCTCGAGCGCATCGTCGGTCTGGCTGCCGCGTGTCTGCAGCCCGATCTGGAACGGGCCGGCGACAGCCTGCGGTGCAAAGTAGCTGTACACGCTGTAGGCATAGCCTCGTGCGTCGCGCACCTCGCGGTTGAGGCGCGAAACCAGCCCGCTGCCGCCGAGGATGTGATTGCCGACCAGCAGCGTGAAGTAGTCCGGGTCGTCACGCGACATGCCCGGCAGACCGGCGAGGATGTGGGCCTGCGAGGATGGGTGGGCGATCCGCTCGATTGCAGCCTGCGGCATCTGCGGTGCAGGCGGCTGAGGCAGGGATTCGCCGGGCGGAAGCTCGCGCGTCAGCGCCACGGCGATGTGCTCGGCGTCTTCCCGACTCGCGTCGCCGACAATCGTGACCGTTGCGTTGCGTGCCGTGTAGTGGCGCAGATGAAAGTCGAGCAGCGCATCGCGACTGATTGCCTCGATGGACTCGAATGTGGTTTGTGCTCCGTAGGGGTGGTCACCGAACACGAGGCGCCCGAAGGCTCGTTCGGCCAGCGTGGCGGGGCGGGTCAGCGCCTCGCGCAGCCCGGCGGTGGCCCGTGCCTTTTCGCGTGCGACCACGTTTTCGGGGTAGGCCGGCTGTGTGATCAGGCGGGCGGCGAGCGCCAGTGCCGCGTCACGCTCGTCGGTGCTGGACAGGGTGCGCACCGAGAACCACGCGCGATCGTTGTCGGTGCCGCCGCCGAACTGCGCGCCGGTGTCCGCGCGCGCCTCGGCGATGGCCTGTTCGTCCATGTCGCCGGTGCCCGCATCGAGCAGGCTGCGGGTCATCGCCGCCAGCCCCGACAGCTCCTGCGGGTCGCGGGCCGATCCGGCCGCGAAGTCCACGCGCACGTCGAGCATCGGCAGGGTGTCGCCTGGCACGAAATACACGCGAGCGCCGGTCTCGGCGACCCAGTGCTGGATGGCGGGGCCGGCCAGTGCGGTGTGCGTCACGAGCGCCAGAGCCAGCGCACCAAGAATCCGCCCGAAGGGGGCAGGCAGTCGTACATGCATCATTGCTTGCTCCCCAGCTGAGGACGGGTTGCGCCGAAGGGGCCCGCTTTACGTTCGGCAGCGTCAAGCGCTACGGGCTCGAGAATGGCGCGTGTCAGTGTGGCGTCACCGAAATAGCGACGTGCGACGTCCTGCACTTCATCGGCGGTGACGCTGCGCAGGCCTTCGAGCAGCGCGGCCTCGTCGCGCCAGGAATGGCCGGCAGCCTCGAGAAAGCCGATTTCCATGGCCTGGCCCATCAATGAATCGCGCTTGAACACCTCGGCCGCGAGTGTCTGCGTCAGGACGCGGCGTAGTTCGTCTTGCTCGATGCCGTCGCGGGCGATACGGGCGACCTCCTCACGCAGCGCAGCCTCGACGTCGGCCACCGTCCTGCCCGTCGCCGGTGTTGCGCCCAGCGTGAACAGCGACGGGCCGCGTGCGATGCCCCCGTAGCTGGCATTGACTGCAACCGCGATCTGCTCCTCGCGCACCAGCCGGCGAGGCAGGCGCGCGCCGTCGTAGCCGTCGAGCACCGAGGCAAGCACCTGCAGGGCGTAAACGTCGCGGTCGGACGTGACGTCGCGCAGCGTCGGGGTGTGCCAGGCCAGCGTCACGGCGGGCAGCTCGGCCGGGGCCTCGACGATGACCTGGCGCGTGCCGTGCTGCTGCGGCTCGCGCGAGATGCGGCGCTCCGGCAGCGTCCGCGCCTCCAGCGCGCCATAGTGCTTTTCGGCCAGGGCGAACACTTCGCGGTGATCGACGTCACCGACCACGACCAGAGTTGCATTGTTCGGCGCGTACCAGGCCTTGTGCCAGCGCCGTGCATCCTCGACGGTGTAGTCCTCGATATCGCCCATCCAGCCGATGATGGGGCGGCGATAGGGGTGGGCGGTGTAGGCCGTGGCCATCAGCTGTTCCCACACTCGCGCGCGCGGGTTGTCGTCGGTACGCATGCGGCGCTCTTCCTTGACGACCTCGCGTTCGGGCAGGAACTCCTTTTCAGTGATGAGCAGTCCCGCCATCCGGTCGGTTTCGAGCCACATCATCTCGTCGAGCCGGTCGGGCGGTATCTGCTGGAAATAGGCCGTGTAGTCACGTCCGGTGAAGGCGTTGTCGCGCCCGCCGGCCGCAGCCACGCGGCGGTTGAATTCACCCGGTGCGAGGTTCTCCGTACCCTTGAACATCATGTGCTCGAGCATGTGGGCAATGCCCGATACGCCGTCCGGCTCGTCCATCGAACCGATGCCGTACCAGACCATGTGCACCACCGAGGGCGCGCGGCGGTCTTCCTTGACGAT
>JBFHJY010000133.1:0-6380 GCA_041595655.1 Azoarcus sp. | reverse complement strand
GTGTCAATCTCGTCGTCAGTGCCGAGGTGGAGGCGCATGAGGTGTATGTCGAGGGACAGAACGCGCACGAGTTTGCGCGCACTGTCAGCCGCCTCATCGAGATGCGGGGGAGGGAGTATCTGGCGGAGGCACATCGGGCCTAGCCCTGTCGTCGTAGGGCGTATGAGCGCAGCGCATCCGCCTCATGTACTACGTGCAATGGTTTGCATCTGAGACAGTTGGAGCGTCATTCCTGTAGGCAGATGGCTTACTCTCGACTACGGCAATCTCACGGGAGATGACTGTCATGCGGGTCGCGATTCCATTGGACGGGTCGCATCCTTCATTGGCTGGAAAAGAGCCAGACAACGCTTCCGATTCCGCTGTTCACCCCCTGCTTCAAGACCAAGCCGGAGGTCTTCCGCCCCGATACTCTATTCTTCTGAAGGTTGCTCAAGACCTTCCTGCGTTAGCGCCACGACTATTGGGCTTGGAGGTCAGCTCGTGTAGGGTGGATTGGCGTAGCGTGATTCGCCGGATGTTTCGTTTATCCGGCGTAATGCCATTCGGCTCGTGCCCTACGATACTGGCGCATAGACCGTGCAACATTGAACGCGCAGCGTTGCAGCCATCGCAACCTGCCAGCCGACGCAGGCCGGCACGGCCAGGAGGATTTGCCAGATGAACGCGTCCATCAGGTTCCGCACCCGTTCCGAGTTGCTCGATCAGTTCGATCGCAACCGTCGCCGCATGCATGCGCTCTATGCGGGATTGCCCGACGAGGCTTATTTCAAGCGTCCGATACCGCTGCGCAATCCGCTGGTCTTTTATGAAGGCCATGTGCCAGCCTTCAGCCATGCGCATCTGGTGCGCAAGGCGTTCGGCGGGCCGGCGATTGATGAAGCGCTGGAGAGTCTATTCGCGCGCGGCATTGATCCGCATGAGGCGACGAGCGACGTGAAGGCGCGCGGCAACGAGGCGGACGAATGGCCGGATCGCGCTGCGGTCATCGCCTTCCGTGACGAGGCCGACCGTCGCGTGCGCGCGGCGATTGAAAGCGTGCTGAGCGATCCCGACGGGCCGGCGGATGTGGTGCATCGCATCCTCGAACACGAGACCATGCACCATGAGACGTTGATGTATCTGTGGCATGCGCTGCCGCACGGTGACAAGCGCACGCCCGACGGCTACACGCCGAACGTCGCTGGAGCGCCGCCTGAACAGGTGATGGTGGAGGTCGCAGCGGGGCGGGCGGTGCTGGGCGTGGCGCCCGGTGATCTGCCTTTTGCCTGGGATAACGAGTTGCCGTCGCACGGTGTGGACGTGCCGGCCTTTCGCATTCAGCGTCACAACGTCACCAATGCGGAGTATCTGGCCTTCGTCGAGGCCGGTGGTTACCGGGACGAGCGCTGGTGGCGCCCGGAGGATTGGGCTTGGCTGCGCGAGAAGAGCATCGGCCATCCGCATTTCTGGCAGCCGGACGGGCAGTCGTGGTTGTGGCGGGGCATGTTTGATGACGTGCCGTTGCCGCCGGCCTGGCCGGTATGGGTGACCCACGCCGAGGCCAGTGCCTACGCGCGTTGGCGTGACATGGCCTTGCCCACCGAGGCGCAGTACCAGCGGGCGGCACTGGGCGACCCGGACGGGTCGCAACGACGCTTTCCCTGGGGGGATGAAGCGCCGCAGGCGCACCATGGCGCTTTCGGGTTCGAAGGGTACGACCCGGAGCCGGCCGGCAGCCACCCGGACGGGGCGAGCGCCTGGGGCGTGGAGGATCTGGTCGGGAACGGATGGGAATGGACGTCGACGCCGTTCGCGCCTTTTCCGGGCTTTACACCGATGCCCGAATATCCGGAGTATTCGGCAGATTTCTTCGACGGTCAGCATTTCGTGATGAAGGGCGCGTCACCGGCGACCGTGACCGAGCTGATCCGGCCGTCCTTCCGTAACTGGTTTCGTCCGCGCTATCCCTACGTGTTCGCGAGCTTCCGCTGCGTCGAGGGGGCCAAGCGATGAATGCGCGTACGCCGCCCGATCCCGAAGTCGCCGCGTTCGCGCGCGACATCCGCGAGAGCCTGGCCGGATCGCCACGGCGTCTGTCCTCACGCTACCTGTACGACACGCTTGGTTCGGCCCTCTTCGAAGCCATTTGTGCGCTGCCGTGGTACCGGCTCACGCGCGCCGAGAGCGCTTTGCTTGAACGACATGGGGCCGAAATTCTGGCGGCCTGCACGCCCTTGCACGCGGTGGTGGAACTGGGGCCGGGAAATGGCGCTAAACTGGCCTGCCTGCTCGGCGCGCGAGGCGCGCAGGCAATGCCACTCGATGTCCATCTGATCGACGTCTCGGCCTCGGCACTGGATGCGGCCAATGCCCGACTCGCTGCGCTGCCCGGCCTTACGGTGTTCCGGCACGAAGTCAGCTATGAAGCCGGTCTGGCGGAGCTGGAGGCGGGGTCCGGGCCCAAGCTGGTGCTGATGCTCGGCTCGAACATCGGCAACTTCGAACGGCCCGGCGCGCTCGCCATGCTGCGCACCATGCGTGCCGCGATGCGTCCGGGCGATAGCGTGCTGCTCGGCGCCGATCTGGTCAAACCCGAGCGCGAGATGCTGCTCGCCTATGACGATCCGCTCGGCGTCACGGCGGCCTTCGACCGCAACCTGCTGCTGCGCATCAACCGCGAACTCGGCGGTGATTTCGACCTGTCCGCCTTTGACTACCGCGTGAACTGGAATGCCGACGCCGCCCGCGTCGAAGCCTGGCTGGTCAGTCGCAAGGTGCAGACCGTGCGCATTGCTGCGGCCGGGCTTGAGCTGACACTGCATGAGCGCGAGCCGATCTGGATCGAGAGCGCACACAAATACACGCGCGAGGGCATATTCGCGCTGCTCGCCGAAGCGGGCTTCATCGAGCAGGATTGCTGGGTGAACGTCGAGGACGGCTTCGCGCTGGCGCTGGCTGGCTGCGGGGAAACATAGGTGCAGACCACGTTCTGTGCGGGCACGGTTGGTACCGCTGGCGCAGGGCAGCTTGGCCCGGCGTGATCCGCCGGATGTTCCGTTCATCCCGCGCAATGTCCTCCGGCTCGTGCCCGACGATACTGGCGCTTGCTACCATTGCACCTTTCCCGCCACACGTCGCCCCATCCCATGACCGACCTTGCCCATGCCTTTTCGCCCGACGGGCCGCTTGCCTGTGCGATTCCCGGGTTCCGGGCGCGGCCGCAGCAGGTGGAGATGGCGGGGCGCATCGAGGAGGCGCTGAAGAGCTATGGCGTGCTGGTGGCCGAGGCCGGCACCGGCACCGGGAAGACCTTTGCCTACCTCGTTCCGGCGTTGCTGGCTGGCGGCAAGGTGATTGTGTCCACCGGCACCAAGACGCTGCAGGATCAGCTCTTCAAACGAGATCTGCCGACGGTGCGCGATGCCCTGAAGGTGCCGGTGCGCATGGCGCTGCTGAAGGGGCGGGCGACCTATGTGTGTCCGTATCACCTGGAGCGCAACGCGAAGGACGGGCGATTCCAGAGCCCACAGGACGCGGCGGATCTGCGCAAGATCGTGCGCTTCGCGCAGGTCACCCACACCGGTGACAAGGCCGAATGCACCGACGTGCGCGAGGATTCGCCGGCGTGGATGGCGGCGACCTCGACGCGCGACAACTGCCTGGGGCAGGAATGCCCGAATGTGAAGGACTGCTTCGTGCTGGCGGCGCGGCGCGAGGCCATGGATGCGGATGTGGTGGTGGTGAATCACCATCTGTTCTTTGCCGACGTGATGCTGCGCGACGTGGGCATGGGCGAGCTGCTGCCGGCCTGCAATGCGGTGATCTTCGACGAGGCCCACCAGTTGCCGGAAACGGCCAGCCTGTTTTTTGGCGAGAGCGTGTCGACGGCGCAGTTGCTGGAGCTGGCGCGGGACACGCGCTCGGAAACCATTGCCTCTGCACCCGACTGCCGCGATCTGATCGACGCCACGCGCGCGCTGGAGAAGGGCGCGCGTGATCTGCGGCTGGCCTTCGGTGCGGAATCGGCGCGCATGGCCTACAGTGCGGCGGCTGCGCGTGAGGGTTTCGAGGAGGCGGTGGATGCTGCGGAGAACGCGCTGATCGCCTTCGAGACGGTGTTGGAAACGCAGGCCGAGCGTTCCGAGGGGCTGGCCAACTGCCTGCGCCGCACGCAGGAGATGCGCGAGCGGCTGGCCCGCTGGCGCGGGCCGGAAGACGCCGAGATGGTGCGCTGGGTGGAGGTGTTCAGCCAGTCGGTGTCGCTCAACGCCACGCCGCTGCATGTGGCGAGCGTGTTCAAACGCCAGCTCGAAGGCCAGTTGCGGGCGTGGATCTTCACCTCGGCCACGCTGGCGGTGGGCAACGACTTTTCTCACTACTGCAACGAGATGGGCCTGTCGTGGCTGGAGAAACCGCCGGTCACGGCGGTGTGGGGCAGTCCCTTCGACTATGCCGAGCAGGCGGTGCTGTACGCGCCCAGCAACATGCCCGACCCCAATCACCCGGACTACGCCGACGCCGTGGCGCGCACGGCGCTGCCGCTGATCCGCGCCGCGCGTGGCCGTGCCTTCGTGCTGTGCACCTCGCTGCGTGCGATGCGGCGCGTGCATGGCTTGATTGCCGAGGGGCTGGCCGGCTCGGGCGATGCGTTGCCGCTGCTGCTGCAGGGCGAGGGCTCGCGCACCGAGTTGCTGGCGCGTTTCCGCACGCTCGGCAACGCGGTGCTGGTGGCGAGCCAGAGCTTCTGGGAGGGGGTGGATGTGCCGGGCGATGCGCTGAGCCTGGTCATCATCGACCGGCTGCCCTTCGCGCCGCCGGACGATCCGGTACTCTCGGCCCGCATCGAGCATATGCAGAAAGCTGGCTACAACCCGTTCATGAGTTACCAGTTGCCGCGCGCGGTGATCAGCATGAAACAGGGTGCCGGCCGCCTGATTCGCAGCGAGACCGACCGCGGCCTGCTGTGCGTGTGCGATCCGCGCATGATCAACAAGCCCTACGGCAAGATGGTGTGGCGCAGCCTGCCGCCGATGCGCCGCACACGCGTCGAGGCGGAAGCCGTGGAATGGCTGGAAGCCCTGCCGCCGCCGGTGGCGCCGGACGCCGAGACCACGCCAGCGGCCTGACCGGCGAGCGCGTGTTGTCTTCCTGAATCACTGCTTCCTCTTTTCGCCTGCGCGGGCGCGCGAATGCTGGACTTCATCCTCCACAGAGGTTCATGCTGGCCTTGTCGGTGAAGACGATGGCCAAAGAAGCCATCGCCGCCTGGAACGAGGAGGAGCAGGCCATGAAGCAGTCCGTTCTGCGGCGGGGGCACGTTTGGTTGTGCTGCGCGCTGCTGGTCGTCTGTATGCCGACCATGGCTGGCGAGCGCGAGGAGGCACGGGCGTTCCCCGAGCTGTCGATGCGGATCGCCTACGAAGTGCGCGAGATCCTGATGCGGCACGGCATGCCGCTGAGCCACGATGGCGAAGACCCGTGGTTCAGCGTGCAGCCCTTGCTCAATTTCGTCGGTGTGGGCGAGGTGTCGTATCTGCTGTATCTCGACCGCATGAACGAAGTGCCACTGGCCGCGCGCATGGAGATCGTCGAGTACTGCATGCGGTTGCATGAGGCCATGGGCGGGCACGAGTACATTCGTCTGCAGATGCGCGCCACGCCGCGCCAGCGCACCTTGTTGCCGCCCAAGCCCGACTTCGAGCTGGTGCTCAACGATGTGCGGTAGGTGGTGCCCGGTCATTGCAGGCGCAGCGTAGCGATGATCGCTCCTGGTCCGTGCCGGGAATAAAGTCGGGGGGAGGGCGCCGAAGTACGCTATCATGTGCCTCGCTCGTGTCTCCAATCGGCGCGAACGCAACTTTCCCAAACGGACGATCCCGCTGCGGATCCCCGACTTCCCGCCAGCCTGAGATTGGTGTCGTCGCAGACGCGCGACAGGCCCGGCACGAGTATTTCATTACATGACGATTCAAAACGATTTCACCGGTCTCGGACTGGCCGCTCCCCTTTTGCGTGCGATTTCCGAGGCGGGTTACACCACGCCCACGCCGATTCAGGCACAGGCGATTCCGCTGGTGCTGGCTGGCGGCGACCTGCTCGCCGCCGCGCAGACCGGCACCGGCAAGACCGCCGGCTTCACGCTGCCGGTTCTGCACCGCCTGCTCGAAAATCCGGCCACCAACAACAAGCCGGGTCGCCCGCGCTGCCTGATCCTGACCCCGACGCGTGAGCTTGCCGCGCAGGTCGAGGAATCCGTGCAGACCTACGGCAAGCACGTCGATCTGACTTCGATGGTGATGTTCGGCGGTGTCGGCATCAACCCGCAGATCCAGGCGCTGCGCAAGCGCGTGGACATTCTCGTCGCTACGCCGGGCCGCCTGCTCGACCACGTTGGCCAG
>JBFHJY010000132.1:0-6417 GCA_041595655.1 Azoarcus sp. | reverse complement strand
CTGCCCCGTGGTCGTCATGAGCGGGCGCGGCCTGGCCCGCATCCGCGAACTGGTCGGTCTCGATTCCGTCTGGTACGCAGGCAGCCACGGCTTCCAGATCGCCGGCCCGGGCGCGACCGACGCGGAGTATGAGATCGGCACGGAGTTCCTCGCTTCGCTCGATCTTGCGCAAACGGCTCTGGAAAAGGCTCTGGCCGGGGTTTCCGGTCACGCGATCGAGCGCAAGAAATTCTCGATCGCAGTGCATTTCCGACGGGTGAGCGAAACCGACGTTGCGGAGGTGCGCGAGATCGTCGACCAGGTGCTCGGGGCACACCCGGATCTGCGCCTGAGCCACGGCAAGAAGATCTTCGAACTGCGACCGGACATCGACTGGGACAAGGGACAGGCCTTGCTGTGGCTGCTGGCACGGCTCGGCATGGACGACCCGTCAGTGCTGCCGATCTTCGTCGGCGACGACATCACCGACGAAGACGCCTTTCGCACCCTCGCCGGACGCGGACTGGGGGTCGTCGTGCGTTACAACGGAACACGCCACACGGCGGCCGATTGTGCCGTTGCCGACACCGACGAGGTTGGCTGGTTGCTTGATCTGCTGGCGGACCTTGCCAGCACCACGGGAACATCCGGCGCGGGGGATCCAGCATGAGTACATTCAACCGAGGGGACGCGCGGGACGCCCGCTGGGTCCTGACCTGGGACCGTTACGAACCGGAGCGTCAAGGTGTGCGCGAAGCGCTATGCACGCTCGGCAACGGCTATTTCGCCACGCGCGGTGCCGCACCGGAGGCCCGTGCCGACAGCATCCATTATCCCGGCACCTACCTGGCTGGCGGCTACAACCGCCTGATCAGCGAATTTGCAGGCCAGCGCGTCGAGAACGAGGACCTGGTCAATCTGCCGAACTGGCTGTGCCTGAGCTTCCGCATCGGCGACGGCCCATGGTTCGCACTCGACGAGGCAGAAGTGCTCGACTTCGTGCAACGGCTGGATCTGCGCCACGGCATCCTTGAACGCGATGTCCGCGTGCGCGACGCGCTCGGACGCACCACACGCTGGATCGAACAACGCCTGGTAAGCATGTCCGACCCCCACCTTGCAGCCCTGGACATCGCGCTCGTCGCCGAAGACTGGTCGGGAGAGATCACCATCCGCAGCGGGCTGGACACGACCGTAACCAACGACGGAGTGGCACGCTATCGCGATCTGGCATCCCGCCACCTCGAAGTGCTCACGCTCGAACACCTCGGCAACGACACGCTGTTTGCTCGTTGCCAGACGTCACAATCCCGTCTGACGGTCGCCCAGGCCTTGCGCACGCGCCTGTTCTGCGGACCCCACGAGGTGTCGGCGGAGCGCTCCATCGTCCAGTCGGGCGGTTATATCGAGCAGCACATCCAATGCGCACTGCAGCGTGGCGACGCCCTGCGCGTCGAAAAGACCATGGCACTGCATTGCTCGCGCGACACGGCCATCTCGGAACCGGGTCTTGCCGCCCTGCGCAGCCTCGGGCACGCGGGCGGCTTCGATGAACTGCGTGCCGCGCACGAGAACGTCTGGACCCGGTTGTGGGGAATCTGCGATATCGAGATCGAGAACGGCGTCACCGCGGAAACGGCGATGAAACTGCGCGCAAACCAGTTCCATCTGCTCCAGACGGTGAGCCCGCACAGCTCCGATCTCGACGTGGGGCTGCCTGCCCGCAGCTGGCATGGCGAAGCCTACCGCGGACACGTCTTCTGGGACGAGCTCTTCGTCCTGCCCTATCTGGTGCTGCGGCTGCCGACGCTTGCACGCTCTCTGCTGCGCTATCGCTACCGTCGTCTGCCCGAGGCACGGCTTGCCGCTCGCGAAGCCGGTCTGTCAGGCGCAATGTATCCGTGGCAGAGCGGCAGCGACGGCCGTGAGGAGACGCAGCGCATGCACCTCAACCCACAGTCAGGACGGTGGCTGCCGGACGTCTCGCACCGCCAGCGCCACGTGAACTCGGCGATCGCCTACAACGTCTGGAAGTACTACCAGGCCACCGGAGATCATGAGTTCCTGTGCTCGTATGGGGCAGAGATGCTGCTCGAGATCGCTCGCTTCTGGGCCTGCATGGCGACTTATTCGGCCGACATCGATCGCTACGAGATCCGCGGCGTAATGGGTCCGGATGAATACCACACGGGCCACCCGGACGCGCCAGAGGACGGGCTGGCCAACAACGCCTATACCAACGTGATGGCCGCCTGGGTACTGAGCCGCGCGATCGACTCCGTCGATCTGATGCCGGAGCTTCGTCGCTGCCAGCTTTTCGAGCGAATCGGGATGAATGCCGACGAACTTGCCCTGTGGCAGACGATCAGCCGGAAGCTGCGCGTTCCCTTCCACGATGGCGACATCATCAGCCAGTTCGACGGCTATGACGCACTGGATGAGTTCGACTGGGACGCGTACCGGGCAAAGTATGGCGACATCCGCCGACTGGACCGAATCCTCGAGGCCGAGAACGACACACCGAACCGATACCGGCTGTCCAAGCAGGCCGATGTGCTGATGCTGTTCTACCTCTTCTCGGCGGAGGAGCTCACGCAGCTTTTCGAGCAGCTCGGCTATCCCTTCCTGCCCGACAGCATTCCGCGCAACGTCGAGTATTACCTCGCGCGCACGGCACACGGCTCGACGCTGAGCCACGTCGTGCATTCCTGGGTTCTGGCGCGCAGCGACCGCCAACGCTCCTGGGACCTGTTCTGCTGCGTGCTCGACAGCGACCTCGAAGACATCCAGCACGGCTCCACCCGCGAGGGCGTGCATATCGGAGCGATGGCCGGCTCGGTGGATCTGCTCCAGCGTTGCTACCTCGGTCTGGAGATGCGCGGCAATACGCTGCACTTCGATCCGGTGCTACCGACCACCCTGCAACGGATCCGCGCCACGCTGACCTACCGCAGCCAGTCACTCGAGGTCGACGCCGATCACGAGCGGCTGCGAATTCACAGCCATGCCTTCACATCGATCCCGATCACGATCGCCTACCGCGGGCACTACCGCGACCTGGCTCCGGGTGAGTCCTGCGAATACCTCCTGCTCAGGCCCGAAGATCGCGACCGCGACGAGAATCAGCGCACGGCAATCCGTTCCGTCAACCAGTTCAGCGTTGGCCCGGGCCGTGTCAGCGCCTCGATGAAGCTCTGACCCCAGAAACGGATGTGGTTGGCCTCCAGCACCGCGAGCATCTCGGCATGTCGCGCCTGACGCTCGTCGAGGGGCATGATCAGCGCGCGGTTCATGGCATCAGCCATGCAATCCCGATCATACGGATTCACCAGCAGGGCCGCGGTCAGTTCCCTGGCTGCACCGGCAAAGCGCGACAGCACCAGCACCCCCGGATCATCCGGATCCTGTGCGGCGACGAACTCCTTGGCCACCAGATTCATGCCATCACGCAGCGGCGTGACCACGCCCACGCGCCCCATGCGCAGAAGTGCCGCAATCTCGGGGCGCCGGTGATTGCGGTTGACGTAGCGCAGCGGCACCCAGTCAACCGTACCGAAGCGCCCGTTGACATGACCGACCCTTGCACTGACCGCCGCGTCGATCTCGGCATATTCGGGAATCTCGCTGCGGCTTTGCGGCGCAATCTGCAGGAACATCGCCTTCCCGTGCCAGACCGGATACTTTTCGAGGAAACGCTCGTAGCCGTCGCAGTGATTGATGATTCCCTTCGAATAGTCGAGCCGGTCGATGCTGATCATCGCGATCTTGCCAGACAGGCTGGCGCGATAATCCTGCGCAAAGGGCGACTCCCAGGCCTCGACTGCAAGACGCTGCACCCCGCCCGGGTCGACGCCAACGGGGAACACGCCAATCCGGAACTGTCGATCGCCCAGGCGGTAGTCGCGGCCGTCGCGCGTTGCGGCACCGACGATCGAGGTCAGATAGCGGGCGTAATTGAGTGCATCGTTGTCGGTCTGGAAGCCGATCAGGTCGAACTCGGCCAGCGCCTCTCCGAACAGGCTTTCGTGGCCCGGCAGCGCCGTCAGCAGATCCGGCGGCGGAAGCGGTGTATGCAGGAAGAAGCCGATACGGTTGCGGTGTCCGCGCCGACGTAGCGCAAGCGCGAGAAGGATCAGGTGATAGTCATGCACCCAGACGATATCGTCCGGGCGTAGCAGCGTTCCGAGCCGCTCGGCGAAGAACTCGTTGACCCTGCAGTAGCCGTCGAGGTCATTCTGACTGAACGCCGCCAGATCCACCCGGTAGTGAAGAACCGGCCACAACACGCGGTTCGCAAAACCATGGTAATACTCGTGAAAGTCGCGCGGATGCACCTCGGTAAGAACGTAGGTCAGGGCATCGCTCCCGATCACCTGCAGTTCGCCCGGCGCCTCCGCGACCTTCCCGCACCAGCCGAACCACATCCCCTCGCGATCGCGCATGGCAGCATCGATGGCCACCGCCAGCCCGCCCGGAGCCAGCCCTCCTCATCCGGCAGGGACACACGATTGGAAACTACGACAACTCTTGGCATCGCACCGCAACATTCCGGACAACGGATTCAGCCTAGACGCGGTCGACGGCAATATCTGCCCGGAATGGGGAATGTTTGACCCACGTCAAGCGCAGACACTACCCTCAGCGGTCCAGGCAACCCGGGCCGCAGCGAGGGACGTTCCACTGCAACGAATCGGCCGGAGACCCGAAGCGTTTCCGACCGCCCTCAGCGGCTCCCGGTCATGGCCGGTCGACGCGATGGACCTTTTCCGGATTCATCTTCGCGCTCCACGGCAGACCGCTGTTCTGCCAGCCGTTGAGCAGCCGGAAGCCCTTCTGCGGACCTTCCTTGATCGCATCGCCCTGGAAACCGTGGATGACGAAACGGGCGTTCGGAAAACCGTTTTCGCGCAAGAAGGCCGCGCTGGGCTCACCACGCTCGCTGCCCGAGCGGCACATCGTCACGATCTCGGCGTTGCGATCCAGACCACGTCGCTTCAGCTCGGCATCGATCCGCGCGACGAAGTCCGGATTGCGATCAAGACGGAAGATGCCCCGTTCCTCGTTCCACTGCGTACGGTCGACGAGCAGGAACGGCACATTCACATCAACGGCGTCGGTGAATCCGACGAACATGATCTCGACCGGATCGCGGACATCGACGAACAGCAGATCCGGGGCGCCGCGCTCGACGCGCGCGTGAACGTCCTCGGCGGAAATGCCCAGTTCGGGCGGGGCAGCGGATGCACCCCACGACAACAACATGAACACGACGGCAAGAAGCGGCTTCTTCATGATTTCACCTGTGAGGAATGAACAAAAGGCCGCGCGAGCACCGTCACGCGGGAAGATGGGCAGACAAAAGCAAAACCGCGCACACGGCGAAGGCAATCGCACCTGGGAATGCCGCTCCGTGCACAGCCCCGGTCAGATGCTGCCTGCCCGAACCTGATTCTAGACCTTGCGGGACGCCGGACATTGCGCTGCATCAAGCAGCCGAGCAGACCTCATGACGTCCTGCGGCAGTGATGAATCCGGAAGGCCTCGAACGGCTGCCGAGTCGTCAGATGCTTTTCAGAAAGTACCAGCGCCGCATTCCCGCAAATCTGCCCGCGGTGTCAGATGCAAGATGCCGAGCCCGTCAGTTCCTCGCGCAGGAACTCGCGGAACACGCGCACGCGTGCCGGCGCATCGCGCCCGCTCAGGCTGATCGCGAACAACCGCGCATCGGCCACGCGCCAGTCGGGCAAGACCCGTTGCAAAGCCCGGGCCGCCAGCGCTTGCGTCGCCACCGGCGCTGGAATCGGCGCAATACCGCCGCCCGCCACGGCCAGCCGCAACGCGCTGGCAAAGTCCGGACAACGCACCGGCGCGCGCATCGTGACGGTCTCACTGCGCCCCTTGCGATCGAGCAACTGCAGCGCCACCGCGCCCGCTGTCGCGCGCGAGGCAATCAGGGCGTACCCGCCAAGCGCCGCCGGCGTGGCCGGCTCGCCCTGTGCGGCAAGATAGGCCGGGGCAGCGTACAGGTCTATGCTGAACGCAAGAATCAGCGAGGCCCGATAGCCCATGTCCGGCAAGTCGCCCGGCGTCGCCCGCAAGGCCAGATCAATGCGGTTGGCGGCCAGATCCAGCGTCGCGTCATCGAGCAGCAGTTCCACCGTAATGCCCGGATGCTGTGCGCGAAAGCGCACCAGCAGCGGCGGCAGAACATCCATGCCGAAATCCACCGGCGCAGTCACGCGCAGATGGCCCTGCGGCTCGGCGCGCGCCGCCTGTGCAGCCTCCGCGGCGTCGTCGAGCAGGCGCAGCGATTCACGCGCACGCTCGAAGAAGGCCGTGCCTTCCTCCGTGGGCGACACCGCGCGCGGCGTGCGCGCCAGCAAGGCCACGCCGAGACGCTTCTCCAGCCGCGACACGCGCCGGCTGACCGAGCCCTTG
>JBFHJY010000131.1:0-6501 GCA_041595655.1 Azoarcus sp. | reverse complement strand
CAACGTCACCAGCCCGGGCGACCTGGTGCTGATGTACGAGACCGGCCACTTCTCGTCCCTGTGGCACAAGATGGCCACCCGCCTGGGCGTGAAGACCGAGTTCCTGGCCCTGCCCGGTACCGACGACACCGGGCTGCCGGTGACCTGGCGCAATGGCGTGCAGGCCGACCTGATCGAGAAGCGCCTGCGTGAAGACAGCAGCCACCAGATCAAGGCCGTGTGCGTGGTGCACAACGAGACCTCGACCGGCGTGACCTCGGACATCGCCGCCGTGCGCCGCGCCATTGACGCCGCCGGTCACCCGGCGCTGCTGATGGTGGACACCATCTCGGGTCTGGCCTGCGCCGACTACCGTCATGACGAGTGGGGCGTGGACGTCACCGTCTCCGGCTCGCAGAAGGGTCTGATGCTGCCGCCGGGCATCAGCTTCAACGCCGTGTCGCCGAAGGCCATCGAGGTCAGCAAGAAGGCCACCATGCCCAAGGCCTACTGGGCATGGGACGAAATCATCGAAGCCAACAAGAACGGCTACTGGCCCTACACCCCGAACACCAACCTCCTCTATGGCCTGTACGAAGCCATCGAGATGCTGCTCGGCGAAGGGCTGGACAATGTCTTCGCACGTCACCAGCGCTGGGGCGCCGGTGTGCGCAAGGCCGTCGAGAGCTGGGGGCTGCCCATCCAGTGCGCTGACGCGGCCGTGTATTCGCCGGTGCTGACCGGCGTGATCACCCCGCAGGGCGTCGATGCCGACGCCATCCGTCGCAGCATCTACGAGCGCTTCGACATGTCACTGGGCATGGGTCTGGGCAAGGTCCGCGGCCGCATGTTCCGCATCGGCCATCTCGGCGACTGCAACGATCTGACCCTGATGGCGACGCTGTCGGGTGTCGAGATGGGCCTGAAGCTGGCGGGCGTGAAGCTCGCCGGCAGTGGCGTACAAGCCGCAATGGACTATTTTGCGGCTCACCCGCAACAATCCGGTCTCAAGACTGCTGCCTGATATGGCAGTCTGAAGGAACCACGCCGGGGCGTCGCCCCGGCGCGGCAGTCGGAATAAAAAACGACTTCACAAAGAGAGGAGACAAGGCATGTTCAAGATGAAGAAAGTCGTCGCAACAGGGGTGTTTGCCATGGCAGCTGCCGGCCTGGCGGCCACCGCCCACGCGCAGGTCGAGATCAAGCTCGGCCACGTCGGCGGCCCCGGTTCGCTGTTCGAGGCATCCGCCAACGAGTTCGCCCGTGTCGCCAACGAGCGTCTGGGCAATCGTGGCAAGGTCGTGGTGTTCGGCTCCAGCCAGCAGGGTTCGGATTCGGAGATGATGCAGAAGCTGCGTCTGGGCACGCTGGAACTGGCCCTGCCGTCATCTGTGATGTCCTCCACGGTCGACGCCTTCGGCATGTTCGAGATGCCGTATCTGGTCAAGAACCGTGACCACATGAAGAAGATCGAGAACGAGGTGGTGTGGCCGAGCCTTGCGCCGCTGGCCGAGGAGAAGGGCTACAAGATTCTCGGCGTGTGGGAGAACGGCTTCCGCAACATCACCAACAACGCGCGCCCCATCGTCAAGCCGGAAGATCTGGCGGGCATGAAGCTGCGTACGCCGAAGGGTGTCTGGCGCGTCAAGATGTTCCAGGCGTATGGCGCCAACCCGTCGCCGATGGCGCTGTCCGAAGTGTTCGTGGCCCTGCAGACGGGGGTCATGGACGGTCAGGAAAACCCGCTCACGCAGATCTACTCATCCAAGTTCCAGGAAGTGCAGAAGTATCTGTCGATGACCGGCCACGTGTACACCCCGGCCTATCTGACCGCGGGCAAGCGCAAGCTCGAGTCGCTGCCGGCGGAGGTCCAGGAAATCCTGGCGCAGACCGCCAAGGACGTTCAGCCCTTCGTGTATGAGACGGCCGAGCGCCTCGACGGCGAACTGCTCGAGAAGATCAAGGCGGCCGGCGTGGAAGTGAACGAAGCCGACAAGGACGCCTTCATCGCCGCCAGCAAGGGCGTGTATGAGGAGTTCGGCAAGGCCGTTCCGGCCGGAGCCAAACTGGTCGACAAGGCCATCGAACTCGGCGCTGGAATGTAATTGCAGCAACCCTCGACCCTGCAGGCGGCACGCCCGTCTGCAGGGTCGGCGCGGTTCACCCCTTCGCAGTTCGAGAGATTCAACCAAACAGGATTCACAACCGTGTTCTCCTCACTACGAAACGTATTCGAGCGGATATTGACGACGGTCGTCATCACCCTGCTCGCAACGCTCGCGGTCATCGTGCTGATGGGCGTTTTCTACCGGAAAATGGGCTGGTCGCTGGTCTGGTATGACGAAGGGGCATCCATCCTTCTGGCCTGGCTCACCTACTACGGCGCCGCTCTGGCCGCACTGAAGCGCGCCCATATCGGCTTCCCCGGTCTGGTCAATTCCTTCGACCCCAAGCTGCGCGTGCCGGTCGTATTGCTGGCCGAAGCCATCATCATTGGCTTCTTCGCGCTGCTGGCGTACTACGGCTATCAGGTGCTCGTCATCCTCGAGGGCGACACCATGGTCACGCTGACCAACGTGCCGACCTCGCTGACCCAGTCGGTCATTCCGATCGGAGCCGCGCTGTTCATCCTGGCCCAGCTGTTCAGCCTGCCCGAAGTGCTGGAGCAGGCGCGCGGCAAGGGCATCATCGATGCCGAAGAACGTGAACTCGAGGAGGCACTGAAAAAATGATCGGCATCCTGATGTTGCTGGGCCTCGTCGCCCTGATCCTGATCAACGTGCCGATCGGCGTGGCGCTGGGCGTCGTGGCGATGGTCACGATGGTCTTGTCGCACGGCATGGATTCGTTGCTGTCGGCTGCAATCACCATGTTCTCCGGCGCGACCAAGTTTCCGCTGCTGGCCATTCCGCTGTTCATTCTGGCCGGCGCGATCATGAACTCGTCGAGCCTGTCGCGTCGCCTGATCGCCTTCGCCTCGGCCATCTTCGGCTGCATCAAGGGCGGGCTGGCGATGGTCAATATCGGCACCTCGCTGTTCTTTGCCGAAATCTCCGGCTCGGCCGTGGCCGACGTTGCCGCGATGGGTTCGATCCTGATCCCGGCCATGAAGAAACAGGGCTATCCGAAGGAGTTCGCTGCCGCGGTGACGTCCTCTTCGGCGACGCTGGCGGTGATCATTCCGCCGTCCATCCCGATGATCCTTTACGCGGTCATGGCGGATGCCTCGGTGGTGCAGATCTTCGTCGCGGGCATCGTGCCCGGCGTGGTCGGCGGCCTGATGATGTTCGGTCTGGCCTACTGGTATGCCGTGCGCTACAACTACCCGGTGCAGGAGGTGTTCAGCTGGGAGAAGCTGCGTCGCACCGGCAAGGAGGCCGGCTGGGCCTTCCTGCTGCCGCTGATCATCCTCGGCGGCATCTTTGGCGGCGTCGTGACGGCGACCGAAGGCGCGGCACTGGCGGTGCTGGCCGCGCTGTTCATCGGTGGCGTGATCTATCGGGAGCTCAACTGGAAGCATCTGTACGAGTCCATGCTCGACGGCGGCATCCAGACCGCGGTGGTGATGCTGCTGGTAGCGTCCTCGGCGCTGCTCGGCCACCTGCTGACCGAGCTGCAGATGCCGCAGCAGATCGCCGCGTGGATGACTTCGCTGACGGACAACAAGTACGCCGTGCTGGCGATGCTGAACGTGTTCTTCCTGATCTGCGGTCTGTTCCTGCACTCGGCGGCGGCCATCATCCTGGTGGTGCCTATCGTGCTGCCGCTGATCAACGCCGTCGGCATCGACCCGGTGCATTTCGGCCTGATCGTGACGCTCAACCTCGGCATCGGTCAGCAGACCCCGCCGGTGGCTTCGGTGCTGGCGGCCTCGTGCTCCATCGCCAAGGCGGACATGTGGAAGGTCACCAAGGTGAACCTGCCCTTCATCGGGGTACTCTTCTTCCTGCTGATGATGGTCACCTACGTCCCGGCGATCCCGATGTTCCTGGTGGAAACCTTCTACCGCTGATCGTCGCGCGGTGATGTAAAACCCCGGCCCGGGCGCTCCCCGGGCCGTTTCCATGGAAGATTCCCATGAGTGAAGGCACTGTCCATCTGAACATCGAAGCCGGCGTGGCTTCGGTGGTGTTCGACCGCCCGCAGGCGCGCAACGCGATGACGTGGGCGATGTATGCGCGACTCGGCGAGATCTGCGAGCAGCTGCGTAGCGACCCCACGGTGCGCGTCGCCACCTTCCGCGGCGCCGGCGGCGAAGCCTTCGTGGCCGGCACCGACATCGAGCAGTTCCGCGACTTCGACGGCGACGCCGGCGTCGATTACGAGCGAAAGATCGATGCCTGCATCGGTCTGCTCGAAAGCCTGCCGATGCCGACCGTAGCCATCGTCGAAGGGTGGTGCGTGGGCGGCGGGCTGGCGATCGCCACCGCCTGTGATTTCCGCGTTGCCACCAGCAACGCGCGCTTCGGCGTGCCGATCGCCCGCACGCTGGGCAACACGCTGTCGATTGCCAACCTCGCGCGCATGAACGCGGCCTTCGGCCAGCAACGCCTCAAGCGCATGCTGATGCTGGCCGAGATGCCGGATGCGGCCGAAGCGCTGGCCTGCGGTTATCTGCAGCAGGTGTGCGAGCCGGCCGAACTCGAGGCGGCCGCGGCCAAGCTGGTGTCGCGTCTGGCGGCACTCGCACCGGTCACGCAGCGCACCGTCAAGGAAGGCCTGCGCCGGCTGGTCAATCACGACCTTCCCAACGGCGAAGACCTGATCCACACCTGCTACGGCAGCGCAGATTTCCGCGAGGGCGTGGATGCCTTCGTGAACAAACGCAGTCCCGAATGGAAAGGCCAATGAGCAAAAGGGCCTGCTCGGCGCGGCAATGCCGGAATGCGGGCCATTCGGGACCAGCCCCTCGGGTGGGCCTGTATGGCCGCGCCGGCGGCGTTACGCTCGTCGTCAAGGGGGCCGCCATTGACTTCCTCGCGTGCCTTGCCGGCACGACCATACAAACCCACGCAATCCACCAGAGCAAATGACAGCAGACCCCTCGAAAACCGGCCCGCTGGCCGGCATGAAAGTCCTCGAGCTGGCCCAGATCATGGCCGGCCCCACCTGCGGCACGCTGCTCGCCGACATGGGCGCAGACGTCATCAAGGTCGAGAAGATCCCCGGTGGCGACGACTCGCGCCGCTACGCCGAGCCGCAGGTCAATGGCGAGTCGGCCGCCTTCATGATGCTCAACCGCAACAAGCGCTCGATCGCCCTCAACCTCAAGACCGAGGGCGGGCGCGAGGTGCTGCGCCGCTTGGTGAAAGACGCCGACGTCCTGTTCGAGAACTACCGCAAGGGCACGATGGAGAAGCTCGGCGTGGGCTTCGAGGAGCTGCGCAAGATCAACCCGGCGCTGGTGTGGTGCTCGATCTCCGGCTACGGCCAGACCGGTCCGTACGCCGAGCGCGGCGGCTTCGACCTGATCGCGCAGGGTGTGTCCGGCATCATGAGCATCACCGGCGAGCCCGGCGGCCCGCCGGTCAAGTCCGGCCCGCCGGTCACCGACATCAATGCCGGCCTGCTGGCCACCATCGGCATCGTCTCGGCCTACGTCCATCGCCTCAAGACCGGTGAGGGCCAGTTCGTCGACACCTCCCTGATGGAAGCCGGCATCCAGCAGACCTTCTGGCAGTCGGCGATCTATTTCGCCACCGGCGTCTCGCCCAAGCCCACCGGCTCCGCCCACGTGCTGGCCGCGCCGT
This sequence comes from Azoarcus sp., assembly GCA_041595655.1. GTDB lineage: Bacteria > Pseudomonadota > Gammaproteobacteria > Burkholderiales > Rhodocyclaceae > Pseudazoarcus. The sequence goes on along the minus strand of JBFHJY010000131.1, from coordinate 772 downwards.
ATCAGGCCTTCCCGACTGCGGACGGCTGGATCAACATCGGCGGCGCCAACCAGGCCAACTGGGAGCGCATCGCGACGCTGGTCGGCGCGCCCGAGCTGATCACCGATGCACGCTTTGCGACCAACAGCGACCGCATGGCCAACCGCGAGGAACTCGCGCGTCTGCTCGGCGACCACCTCAAGCAGCGCACCACCGCCGAATGGCTGAAGGACCTCGACGCCGCCGGCATTCCCGCCGGCCCGATCAACGACATCGCCGCCATGGCCGCCGACCCGCAGACGCTGGCACGCGAGATGGTGGTCGAGCTGGATCACCCCAAGGCCGGCAAGACCAAGGCTCTGGGCCTGCCGATCAAGTTTTCCGAAACGCCGGGCAAGATCGTGTCGCCCGCGCCGACGCTGGGCCAGCACACGCGGGAAGTGTTGCTGGGGGTTGGCTACACGGATGCCGAAGTCGATGCGCTAGCCGCCGAGGGCGCCATCGAACTGGCCTGAATTTGCGCAGCGCCCATGTAGGAGCCCGACTCCGTCGGGCGATCACGGCGGTCGAGTCGGATACGCCCCATCGCGCGGCACAGCCGCGCTCCTACAGGAGGTACAACTCGCGATGGTTTGCCATCCCCTCTGGCTCGCCGAGTGCAGGGTGGTTTCGCCGGGGCATTCCGGCCCTGCTGTCCGAGCGAAGCGAGTTCAGGGCCGGCCGGCGAAACCGCCCGGAGCGAGGGAAGCCCGAAGGGCCGAGACAGTGGGGTGCATTTCTTTGCCTACTTTCT
>JBFHJY010000130.1:0-6503 GCA_041595655.1 Azoarcus sp. | reverse complement strand
TGGAGTCGCCGCTGCCGCTGGATCTGGCCGATCTGGTGGGCGAAGCCGCCGCGGCATTCGCGCCGGGGCTACTCACGGAAGAAGGCTTCCGCGATGCGCTGCTCGACTTCATGTTCGAGCGTCTGCGTAACCAGCTGCGTGATGCCGGCCATGGGGTGGATGCGGTCGACGCCGTGCTGGCGCTGCGCCCGACGCGCGTCGATCGCGTGCCGGCCAAGCTGGCCGCGGTGCGCGAGTTCCTCGCGCTGCCGGAGGCCGAGGCGCTGGCTGCGGCCAATAAGCGCATCGTCAACATCCTGAAGAAGAGCGGGGTGGCAGCTGTCGAGCCGGACGTCGCGCTGCTGCAGGAAGAGGCCGAGAAGGCGCTGTTCCACGCGGTGGTCGACATCACGCCGCTGGTGCGCTCGCACGTCGACAACGAGAACTACACCGAGGCGCTGCGGGCGCTGGCGGGGCTGCGTGGCGTGGTGGACACCTTCTTCGACAAGGTCATGGTCAATGCCGAAGAGCCGATGACGCGCCAGAACCGCCTCGCGCTGCTGGGTACGCTGGCCGGGCTGATGAATCGCGTGGCCGACCTGTCGCGCCTGTCGGTGCAGTAAGCGGGGCCACGGATGAAGCTCATCATTCTTGATCGCGACGGCGTCATCAATCATGACTCCGACCTGTTCATCAAGTCGCCCGACGAATGGAAGCCGATTCCGGGGTCGCTCGAAGCCATCGCCCGGCTCAACCAGTACGGCTGGCGCGTGGTGGTGGCATCAAACCAGTCCGGCGTGGGCCGCGGTCTGTTCGGCATGGACACGCTCAACGCCATCCATGACAAGATGGTCAAGAGCCTCGCCCAGGTCGGCGGTCGGCTCGACGCGATCTTCTTCTGCCCGCATGCAGCCGATTCCACCTGCGATTGCCGCAAGCCCTGGCCCGGCATGTATCTGGACATCGCTGCGCGCTTCAACTTCGATCTGGCTTCGGTTCCGGTGGTCGGCGACAGCCTGCGGGATCTCGATGCTGCAGTCGCGGTCGGCGCGACGCCGTACCTGGTGCTCACCGGCAAGGGCGGTCGCACGCTCGACGAGGGTGGCCTGCCTGCCGGCACGCGCATCTTTCCCGATCTGGCTTCGGTGGTGGCCGAACTGACGGCGGACAAATGAAGCTGCTGCGCTCCCTGCTGTTCGCGCTCGGACTGGTGGTGACCATCCCGCCCTATGCGCTGTTCTCGTTCCTGACCTTCCCGTTCCGTCCGCTGACGCGCTATCGCATCATCAGCTCATGGACCACCATCGCGATGTGGATGGCGCGCCACGTGCTGGGCATCCGCTATCGCGTGATCGGACGCGAGAATCTGCCGGCCGAGCCCGCAGTCATCCTTGCCAAGCATCAGTCGGCTTGGGAAACCCTGGCCTTCCAGCGGATCTTTCCGCCGATATCCTTCGTGCTCAAGCGGGAACTGCTGCGCGTCCCGTTCTTCGGCTGGGGGCTTGCGCAAATGCCCTTCGTCGCCATCGATCGCGCGGCCGGCAAGGATGCGCTGGCACAGGTGGTGGAGCAGGGCGGTGCGCGTCTGCGCGACGGTTTCTGGGTGGTGGTGTTTCCGGAGGGCACGCGCGTGGCGCCCGGCAAGTCGGCGCGCTACAAGATCGGCGGGGCGTGGCTGGCGACACATGTCGGCTGTGAGGTCGTGCCGGTGGCGCACAATGCCGGCGAATTCTGGCCGAAGAACGCCTGGATCAAGCGACCCGGAGAGGTCGTCGTCAGCATCGGTCCGCCGATCCGTGCCGAGGGTCGCACGCCGGATGAGGTCAATGCCGAGGCCCGCGCGTGGATCGAAGCCGAAATGCGCCGCCTGTTCCCGCATCACTATGCACGCACCGACAACGTTTGAGCAGGCCCTGCTTGGCGGAGTGAACAAGCAAACGCCAGCCCGAGGGCTGGCGTTTGTGCGTGCAGGGGCGCCCGGATGGCGGGCGCCAGCTACGCGTCAGGCTGCGGTTTTCTTCGCTGCGGGCGCCTTGGCCGTGGCGCTGACCGCCTTCATCGTTGCATCGGTCGCTGCGCTGACGTTGGCTTCCGCCAGTTCGGTGACCTGACGGGCAACCTGGTTGACGTTGTCGTAAGCGCTGCTGGCGGCTGCCAGCGCCGACTTCATCGCGGCGAAGGCGACGTCCGAGCCGGCGGGTGCGGATTCCGCGGCCTTGTCGAGGATGCCGGTGAAGGCCTTGTTCAGCTCGCTGACCTGCGCTTCGAGCAGGCGCGCGATCTGTGCCTGGCTCTCGGTGGCCATGTCGTAGATGCTGCGGTTGTAGGCGACGGTCTTCTCGAGCATCGGCTTGCCGAGATTGCCCTGCAGGTTCAGCAGCGCCTGAGGATCCTTTACGCTCAGCAGGTCGCGGGTGCTGGCCACGCTGTCCTCGACGAGGCTGCGCGCCAGACCGAGGTTGAGGGCCGTGAACTTTTCGGCGTTGGCAAAGGCGCTGTTCGTGACGCTGACGAGCGCCTCGAGATTGGCCTTGTTGGCGGCGGCAATTTGTTCGGGAGTCGCAAACATGGTGTTCTCCTTGAGATGGCTGAATCCGGGCCGCTTTGCATTGTGATTGATGCGATGCAGCATGGGTCCAGTATAGGGGCGGATTCGTCCGTGTCAAGAAGAAAATATTGCGGTGCACAAACATTGTTTCATGCTTCCCCGGCGGGCGTGAATGCAAGCAGGGATGAGGGCTTGTCCCCGCTTTGCTGGGCGTGCATGGGCGTGATGAGTGACTGAAAAACCGGGAGGGCCGTCCCGGATCGAGGTGGTCCGCGCGGTTCTGACTGCCGGGATGATGCGCTGCGTCAGCGGTGGCCGAAGTCCGGTTTGCGCTTGTCGAGGAAGGCGGACATGCCCTCCTTCTGGTCGTCGAGGCCGAAGGCCGCATGGAAATTGCGGCGTTCGAAGAGCAGGCCTTCGGCCAGCGGCGTCTCGAAGGCCCGGTTGACCGATTCCTTGATCATCATCAGCACGGGCAGGGAGTAGGTGGCCAGCACCTCGGCGATCGCCAGCGCTTCTTCGACGGTCCGTTCGTCCGGCACGATGCGTGAGACCAGACCGGAGCGCTCGGCCTCGCTGGCATCCATCAGGCGGGCGGGTAGGCACAGGTCCATTGCCTTGGCCTTGCCGACGGCGCGGGGCAGGCGTTGCGTGCCACCTGCGCCCGGAGGAATGCCGAGGCGCACTTCGGGTTGGCCGAACTTCGCGCTTTCGCCGGCAACGATGATGTCGCACATCATCGCGATCTCGCAGCCGCCGCCCAGTGCATAGCCGCGCACGGCCGCGATCACCGGCTTGCGGAAGGTGCGCAGGCGCTCCCAGTTGCGCGTGATGTAGTCGCTGCGATACGCGTCCATCCAGCTGAATCCGGCCATTGCGGCGATGTCTGCGCCGGCAGCGAAGGCCTTTTCGGAGCCGGTCAGGACGACCGAGGAGATGTCGTCATCCACCTCGAAGTCGTCCAGCGCGCGGCCGAGTTCGTCCACCAGGGTGTCGTTCAGTGCGTTGAGGGCCTCGGGCCGATGCAGGGTGATGAGGCCGCAGCGGCCGCGTCGATCGACGCGAATGCAGCCGTAGGTCCCGCTGTCGCCGCTCATTGGCTCTTGGGCTGGATGGTGACGCGGGTGCGTGCTGCGTCGGCGTCCGAGCCTTTCGGCGGAAGGCGGAAGGCGGTGTAGTTCTCGGTGACCGAGTCGTATTCGATGACGTCGCCGGTGACGGTGTCCTGGCCGGAGTTCACGCGCGCGCGGCCGAACAGCCTGGCCGTCTCGTTACGGCTGTCGTACTCGATCCGCTCGGCCTCGCCGTCGATGTATTCCTCCGAGCCTTCGCGCTTCTGGCGGAAGGTTGCAAGCTTGCCAGGCAACGCCGTGGCCACGCCGGTCTGGAAGCCGTCGGCGGTTTCGACGACGACCAGCTTGTTGCCGCGCATCACCAGCGTGCCCTGGGTCAGCACCACGTTTCCCTCGAAGGTATAGGTGCGTGTGCGCTCGTCGACCGAAGCCTTGTCGGCGTCGATGTTGATGGGCTTGTCACGGTCGGCGCGCTCGGCCAGGGCCTGGAGGGGAGTGGCTGCAAGCACCATGCACAGGAGCAGCGAATGGATCGGCCGGGTCATTGTCGTGTCTGTCTCGAACTGGGCATCTGGGTATGCGTGTTGCCTAGGAGATCCAGCGTGCCGGCGACATTGTCCGCGCGCATGCCGTTGCCGGAAGCGGTGATCTTACCTTGTTTGAGTACGACGGGCGTGTCGGTGGCCGCACGCTGAAGGTCGGGCCATACCGTCAGATGCTCGCCGGTGACGATGGTTTCCTTCCCCTCTGCATCCTTGCTGCGGACGACCACGTTGCGGTTCAGTTCGACGCGCTCGGCGGCGGACGTGGTCTGGCCCTGTTCGGCACGAACGGTGGTCAGTGCCGTCTCGCCGTGATAGCGCAGGTACGGCTGCTCCAGGTCGATCAGGTCCTGCGGATAGTGCGTCACGCGCACTGCGTCGAGTTCGTAGGAGAGCCGGCCGTCGGCATCGAAACTGGTCACGCGCACGTTGCCGCCGATGAAGTCGGGGTCGCCGCGCTCGATGCGTTGCGTTGCTTCGGGCGCGCGGGTCGTGCGCTCGAGCCAGATGGTGAGCGCGGCCAGCAGGGCCAGGGCGATGATCGGGTAGAAGCGTTCGGCGCGCATGACGGTGATCTCAGCGCAACCAGGCAGCCAGCATGTCGTCGAGGCGCCCCTGGGCATCGAGCAGCAGGTCGCACACTTCGCGCACAGCGCCGTGACCGGCGGGTCGGCTGGCGACGAAATCGACGTGTTGCTTTACGAAATCATGTCCGTCCGGAGGGGTCGCGGAAAAGCCGCAGAAACGCAGGATACGAAGGTCGACGACGTCATCGCCCATGTAACCGGCCTGTTCCGGCACGAGGCCGCGTTGTTCGAGCAACGATTGCATCCGTGCGCGCTTGTCGGCAACGCCCATGTGCAGCTCGGTGATGCCGAGGTTGGCCGCTCGCAGTTCGAGTGCCTGCGAACTGCGCCCGCTGATGATGGCGACTTCGATGCCGGCCTCCATCAGCATGCGCAGGCCGTGACCGTCGAGCGTCGAAAAGACCTTGATCTCGTCGCCGCCGGGCGTGAAGTACAGGCTTCCGTCGGTCATCACGCCGTCGACGTCAAAGGCCATCAGGCGGACGCGGGCTGCATGGGCGCGGGCGGTCATCAGATCACCCTCGCGCGCATCAGGTCATGGGTGTTGAGTGCGCCGGCCAGCACGCCGTCCGCATCGGCCACCAGCAGCTGGCTGATGCTCAGGCGCTCCATCATCTCGGCCGCTTCCACGGCCAGGGCGTCGGGGCGGATGCGCCGGGGGTCGCGCGTCATGATTTCGCCGATGGACACACTGCGGATATCGATGCCGCGTTCCAGCGTGCGACGCAGGTCGCCGTCGGTGTAGATCCCCTCGATGCGGCCCGCCGTGTCCGTGATTGCCGTCATGCCGAGGCCGCCGCGCGTCATCGCCAGCAATGCGTCGGTCGCCGCGGCATCGGCCTGCAGGCAGGGAACGTCGGCGGCGGCCCGCATGACGTCGCGCACATGGGTGAGCAGGCGCCGGCCGAGCGCGCCGCCGGGATGCGCGCTGGCAAAGTCGGAGGCGCTGAAACCGCGCGCATCGAGCAGGGCCACGGCGAGCGCATCGCCCAGCGCGAGCGCGGCGGTGGTGCTGGCGGTGGGCGCCAGATTGAGCGGACAGGCCTCCTCGGCCACGCCGGCGTCCAGATGCACATCGGCCTCGCGTGCCAGGGTTGAGGCGGGGTTTCCGGTCAGGGCGATCAGGCTGGCGCCGCGCCGCTTGACCTGCGGCACGATGGTGAGCACTTCCTCGCTGGTGCCGGAGTTCGACAGCGCGATGACCACGTCGTCGGGCGTGATCATGCCAAGATCGCCATGGGCCGCTTCGGCGGCATGCACGAAATAGGCGGGGGTGCCGGTGCTGGCCAGCGTGGCGGCGATCTTGCGGCCGATGTGGCCGGACTTGCCGATGCCGGTGACGACCACCCGTCCGCTGCGCGACAGGATCAGCTGTACGGCGCGTTCGAAGTGGCCGTCGATGCGCCCGATCAGCGCTGCCACTGCATCGGCTTCGATGCGCAGTACGCGCCTTGCCATGTCGCTTGCGCTGCTCATTTGCGTGGGCGTCCGGTTACGTCTGGGTCGGGTGGCGAGTATAGCAAAGGCAGTTCGCCGGAATGTCCGCGGCGCCATAGTGGCCTGAGGGTGATCGAGGGGCAGTGTGAAGTCCGTCGCGGCTGTTGCGCCGAGGAGACGATTCGACGGGTCTTCTGTGGTAGATTTGCTGCCCTTGCGCAAACCTTCGGTCCCTTCCCTTGAACCGCAGTTCCGGATCCCCTCTCGTCGAGATGCAGGACGTGCGCTTCGCCTATGGCGAGCGCGAGATCCTGCAAGGCGTGAACCTCACCGTGCC
>JBFHJY010000129.1:0-6512 GCA_041595655.1 Azoarcus sp. | reverse complement strand
TGCCGAAGAGGCCGAGCTGCGTCGCGAGCGCGCCCGGCTGGTCGATCTCAAGGGGCGCATCGAAGCCATCATCGAGGCCGACCCACAGCTCCGGCAGTTCAAGGAGCAGATCCTGATGGACATCACCTCGGAGGGGCTGCGCATCCAGCTGGTGGACGAACAGAACCGGCCGATGTTCACCTCCGCAAGTGCGAACCTTCAGCCCTATACGCGCGACCTGCTGCGTTCGATCGGGCGTGCGCTCAATGACGTGGACAATCGCATCAGCCTCTCGGGCCATACCGACTCGGCGCGCTATGCTGGCGGCGATCGCGGCTTCTCCAACTGGGAGCTGTCCAGCAATCGAGCGAACGCGTCGCGCCGCGAACTCGTCAGCGGCGGTCTCGAGGTGGCCAAGGTGGTGCGTGTGGTCGGGCTTGCCGACACCATTCCGCTGCGGAAGGAAGATCCGCTCGATCCGATCAACCGCCGCATCAGCATCATCGTGCTCAACAAGCGCACCGAAGCCGCCATTCGTGGCGAGGGTGGCAACCTCGATGTCAGCGCGTCAGCGCCGCTCGATCCTGCGACGCTGACGCGCGACGGCAGCAGTGGATCGGCAGCGCAAGGAATCATCCCGAATATCCGCCCGGCGCTGGGACGATAAGGAACAGCGGCATGTGGGCGCCGGCGAAGACCAGTTTGCGGGTGCGTCGCTCGATCCAGCACACGGCGGCGTCCATGCCGTCGTCGGCGTGATGCAGGTCGCTGTGGCCTTCGTGCTGGCCCATCGCGGTCTTCACGCGGCGGTGGATGTCGGCCAGCAGGGCGCCGGGGTCGCGCGCGCTGTCGGCGTTGATCGCGCCCTGCATGAAGGCGCTCATGATCAGCGTCATGAACGCACCCGGCACGCCGTGGCCGGTGCAGTCGAACAGGATCACCAGAAAGCCGTCGTCGAATTCGCGGAAGTGGTAGAGGTCGCCGCTGACCGTGTCGCGAGGCTCCCAGATCAGGAAGTGATCTGCGAGGCATTTCGCGATGCCCTCGCGTGAGGCGCGCGAGATGGAGCGCTGGATCACGCTGCCGTAATCGATGGACTCCATCACGATGCGGCTCTTTTCTTCCTGCATGCGCGAGATCGCCGCCAGCACGTCCTGTGCTCGGCCCATGCCTTGGTAGTAGCCGTTGAGTGTGACGATGAAGCCGTCGGCCAGCACCTTGTCGCAGAAATCCAGAATGGTCGCCGACAGATGCTGCATCGTCGTCGCTTCCTCGACCATCAGCGGATGCTTGTCCATGAAGGCAATGCAGCTCCTGTGCTGGTAGAGCTCACGGGCGAACGGGCGGGCGAACTCCTCCATGAACAGATGACGGTTGATCAGCCCCACCGGCCGCCCGTTCTCGACGACTGGCAGGCTCACCACGCCGGCTTCGGCCTTGAAGCGGCGAAAGACCTCGAGATTGGTGACCTCGGGCGAGATCGACGGCGTAGCCGCGACCAGATCGCGGGCGGTGTCGCTATACACGACGGGGTGTTCGGCGATCGTTTGAGGAATCAAGGCGGCGATGCTGCTGAGCATGCGGGATAGCTCCAGATGTTCTCGGTGGAAAAGCCAGGCGGCCGAAGAACCGCTCTGGTGGCGGAGCGCAGAGTATTCGGTGGAGATTTCAGGCGCATGACGCGGTTGCGGCGAAATGGATGCGGACAGAGCGCGCGTTCAAGCGTGACTCGTTACACTGCGAGTCTCACCAGTCGACCGGAGTACCCGCATGTCGTCGGAAATGTTCGGTTCGGATGCCTTTTCTCCACGCGAGATCGCCGCCAAGGTCGAAACCATCGGCGTCGGCAAGGCGCGCCTGCCGCTGCTGACGATGTGGATGCTGGCGATGCTGGCCGGGGCCTTCATCGGGCTGGGCGCGCTGTACTTCACGCTGGTGCGTTCCGACCCGACACTGGGCTTCGCCGCCGCGCAGGTGCTGGGCGGTGTGGTGTTCTCGCTCGGGCTGCTGCTGGTGGTGGTGGCGGGAGCCGAACTGTTTACCGGCAACAACCTGCTCGCCATGGCCTGGGCCGACGGCAGGATCACCACGCGCGAGGTGCTGCGTAACTGGACGGTGGTGTGTGCGGGCAATCTCGTCGGCGCCGTGGGTCTGGCCGTGCTGGTGTTTCTGTCCGGACATGCGCAGATGAACGGCAATCGTGTGGCGGAAACCACCATGGCGATCGCCACCGCCAAGGTCGAACTGCCTTTCTGGAGCGCCTTCTTCCGCGGCATGCTGTGCAACGTGCTGGTGTGCATGGCGGTGTGGATGGCGACTGCCGGGCGCAGCGTGGTGGACAAGGCGGTGGCCATCGTCTTTCCGATCTCCGCCTTCGTCGCCGCCGGCTTCGAGCACAGCATTGCCAACATGTATTTCATTCCGCTGGCGATGCTGCTGCAGGCCTCCGGCGGGGTGGCCGAGACCTGGCCGGCGATCACGTTCGGCGGTTTCATCGCCAATCTGGTGCCGGTGATCCTCGGCAATCTGGTCGGCGGCAGCGTGCTGGTGGGGCTGGTGTATTGGGTGATCTACGTGCGTGGGCAGCAGGCGGGCGGCTGAGTCCGGTTGCGAGCCGGGCGGAACGTCTGGCGGGCAGGCGGGTCAGCCAACAGGTGCATCCGTTACAGGAGAGGACAAGCCATGAGCCAGGAATTCCACGATCCGCCGCCGGGCGACACCCACGACCCGCTCGACAGGCATCACACGCCCGATGGCCTGTCGGACCGCATCGCCTTCGGGCTGACCAAGCTCCTGCGCTTCATCGCCGACAGTTTCTTTGCCAAGCGCTACGGCCACCGTGCCGTGGTGCTGGAAACGGTGGCCGGTGTGCCGGGCATGGTCGGTGGCATGGTGCGCCACATGCGCTCGCTGCGCCGACTGGAGCACGATCGTGGCTGGATCCACACCTTGCTGGCCGAAGCCGAGAACGAGCGCATGCATCTGATGACCTTCATCGAGATCGCGCGGCCCAACCTGCTGGAGCGCGCCATCATCCTCATCGCGCAGGGCGTGTTCTTCACCAGCTTCTTCATTCTCTACGTGGTCTCGGGGCGCACTGCGCATCGCCTGGTCGGGTACTTCGAGGAAGAAGCGGTGTTCAGCTACACCGAGTATCTGGCGCAGGTCGACAGCGGCAACATCGAGAACATCCCCGCGCCGCAGATCGCCATCGAGTACTGGGAGCTGCCGGAAGATGCGCGCCTGAGCGACGTGATCATCGCCGTGCGGGCCGATGAAGCCTCGCACCGCGACGTCAATCACGACTTTGCCGACAGTTTCGACCGCGCTGCCGCCTGAGCGGCCGTGAGTCAGCGCGGCAGCCAGCCCTGACGCGCCAGCTCCTCGGTCACGCCATCTGCAATCGCGGCGTAGCCGTCTGCGTTGGCGTGGATGCGGTCGGCGCGCAGCTCGTGGCGCGAGAGCACATCCGCAACGATCTCCGGCACGAGCGCCAGTTCATGCGTCCGCGCCAGTTCCGCGAACAGCGCGTGATCCGACAGATTGCCGATCAGCGCGGCACCCACCGACTTCGCCGGAATCGCGATCAGCCCCACATGCCCGGTCGTCGCACGGCTGTCGCGGATCATGCGCTCGATGTTTCCCCGGGTGACGTCCTGCGGCACGTTGCGCAGGAAGTCATTGCCGCCGATGGCAATCAGGATGGCCTGCGGTTGGTGTTCCGCAATCAGCCCGTCCAGCCGTCGCAGCGCATCGGCCGAGGTATCGCCCGGTACGCCGCCATTGACCACCTGCCAGCCCGTGCGCAGTGCGAGCCCTTCCGGCCAGCCACGGCCAGCCGGCGCTCCGGTGCCGGCCACCAGACTGTCACCGATGACCAGCACGACCGCGTCGCGGGACAGGGGCGCAAAGCGGACGGAGTCGTCCTGCCCGCAAGCGGCCAGCATCAGGGCCAGCAGCGCACACAGCATCAGCTGGACACCTTTTTGACGGGCAGGGAGGAAAGCGGGGGACATGGGGCGGGTCATGGTTGAGGGCAGGGCAATGATGTCGCTCCCTGGGGGAGCGGGGAAGGATTACACTCGCGCACCCGCCAAACCGCGCAGAACCACGGACGCATGCAATGAAGAAAACCGACCTCTACAAGAACCTCGGCCTGAAGATCGACGGCCAGATGAAGAACGCCCGCACGCCGGACCGCTTCGGCCAGGCTGGCGCGCTTGACCGCAAGGAACAGCGCAAGCTTGACCAGCAGAAGGGGCTGATCCCGTTCGCGGTGAAGATCGAATCCGAGCTGGCGGCTCAAGTGCGCGCAGCCGCTCAGGAGCGCGGCGTGGACCTCAACGAACTGGTTGGCGAATTGCTGCGCAAGGGCCTCGCTGCCTGACGCTCGTCAGTCCTGCAGCAGTTCCAGCACCTTCTCCGGCGGTCGGCCGATCACGGCACGCTCGCCCGCGACGATGATGGGGCGTTCGATCAGCACCGGGTGGGCGAGCATGGCCTTGAGCCAGTCGTCTTCGCTCATGCTCTTGCCGGCGTATTCGGTCTTGCAGATTTCCTCGCCCATGCGGACGAGTTCGGAGGGCTGCATGTCGAGCTTGGCGAGCAGGGCGACGAGTTCCTCGCGCGTGGGCGGCTTTTCGAGATAGCGCACGATTTCGGGCGTGACGCCGTGTTCTTCCAGCAGCGCGAGTGCGCTGCGGCTCTTGGAACAGCGGGGGTTGTGGTAGATCAGCATGGTGTCTGGCGTGGTGTGTAGGCCGGATAAGCGCCGGAGGCGCGAATCCGGCGATGGCTGAGTGCCGGATGCGCTGCGCTTATCCGGCCTACGAGTCTCAGTCGTTACGCGCGGTCACTTCGAGCAGGTGGTAACCGAACTGGGTCTTGACCGGACCCTGGACTTCGTTGAGCGGGGCCGAGAACACGACTTCGTCGAACTCGCGCACCATCTGGCCACGGCCGAAGCTGCCCAGCTCGCCGCCGCGACGGCCGGACGGGCACTTGGAGTACTTCATCGCCAGGGCGAGGAAGTCTTCACCGTTGGCGATGCGCTCTTTCAGTTCGAGGCACTGGGCTTCGGTGTCGACGAGGATGTGACGGGCGGCAGCTTGGGTCATTTCGCAAAACCTCTCTGGGGTGGTTGTGCCGGCCATGCCGGCGTTGGAATCAGAATTCGATCTTGACGCCCCGCGCGGCGCGCAGGGCCTTTTCTTTTGCGCTTTCGACCGAGGCATCCAGCGCGAGTGTCACGCCCATGCGGCGGCGGCCGTGCACTTCGGGCTTGCCGAACAGGCGCAGCGCCGTATCCGGCTCGGCCAGCGCGGCTTCGAGATTGCCGAAAGCGGTCTTGTCCGAATCGCCGTCGATCAGGATCACGGCGGAGGCCGACGGGCCGTGGAAGCGGATGGACGGAATCGGCAGACCGAGGATGGCGCGGGCGTGCAGTGCAAACTCCGACAGGTCCTGCGAGATCAGCGTCACCAGCCCGGTGTCGTGCGGGCGCGGCGAGACTTCGCTGAACCACACCTGGTCGCCTTTCACGAACAACTCCACGCCGAACAGGCCACGCCCGCCCAGCGCTTCGGTGACGGCCAGCGCGATGCGCTCGGATTCGCGCAGCGCCTTCTCGCTCATCGCCTGGGGCTGCCAAGATTCCCGGTAGTCGCCGTCTTCCTGACGGTGGCCAACCGGCGCGCAGAAGCTGGTGCCGCCCACATGGCGCACGGTCAGCAGCGTGATCTCGTAGTCGAAATCGACAAAGCCCTCGACGATCACGCGCCCCTTGCCGGCGCGACCGCCTTCCTGCGCGGTTTCCCAGGCGGGGCGCAGATCCTCGGGCTTGCGCAACACGCTCTGGCCCTTGCCGGACGAGCTCATCACCGGCTTGACCACGCACGGAAAGCCGATGGCCTCAACGGCTGCGGCGTAGTCCTCGAAGCTGTCGGCAAAGCGGTAAGGCGAGGTCGGCAGATCCAGTTCCTCGGCGGCGAGCCGGCGGATGCCCTCGCGGTCCATCGTCAGCTGCGTGGCGCGCGCGGTCGGCACCACGGTGTAGCCTTCGGCCTCGAGTTCGACCAGCGTCGCGGTGGCGATGGCCTCGATCTCCGGCACGATGTAGTGCGGCTTTTCCTGCTCGACCACGGCACGCAGGGCGGCACCGTCGAGCATCGAAATCACGTGGCTGCGATGTGCAACCTGCATCGCCGGTGCGTTGGCGTAGCGGTCGACGGCGATCACCTCGCAGCCCAGGCGCTGCAACTCGATGGCGACTTCCTTGCCAAGCTCGCCCGAGCCGCACAGCAGCACGCGCGTGGCGGTCGGGGAGAGCGGGGTTCCGATTTTCATCATGCGGAGGCTCAGCGGGAAATCGGCTTGTAGCGGATGCGTTTCGGCTTGGCACCTTCCTCGCCCAGACGCTTCTTCTTGTCGTCCTCGTACTCGCGGAAGTTGCCCTCGAAGAAGGTCCATTGCGAGTCGCCTTCGGCCGCCAGGATGTGGGTGCAGATGCGGTCGAGGAACCAGCGGTCGTGCGA
>JBFHJY010000128.1:0-6575 GCA_041595655.1 Azoarcus sp. | reverse complement strand
GATGCTGCGGCGTGCCGGCATAGACGCGGGCGATCTCGGTGCGCCATTCGTCGAGCTGGGCCCGGGCGGTGTCGGCATCGAGGCTCTCGTCGACCACGTCATCGACCTCGCGGCAGAAGGCATACAGCGCCATGATGGCGCGGCGGCGCGGTGCCGGCAGGCACAGGAAGCCGTAGTAGAAGCTCGATCCGCTGGCGGCGGTGCGGCGGCGACAGTAGTCGTGCGGGTTCATGCGGCAGCCTGTGTCGGGTCCGTAGGCCGGATAAGCGCAGCGCATCCGGCGAGCGCCGATGTCACATGCGCTGCGCTTGTGTGACCCACGCGAGGAGCGTATCGAGTGCTCATGTGCCGGCCTGCGTCAGTCCGTAGGCCGGATCAGCGCCGCGCATCCGGCGACCGCCCGCGGGTTTCGCTGCGAGCGGGCTCATGCGGCAGCCTGCGTCAATGCGCGCCAGCCGAGCAGCGGCCAGTCGAGCTTGCCCAATGTCGGACGGCGGCCGAAAACGTCGTACTCGACCGCCTCGATGCGCTCCAGAATGCGCAGGCCACCGGCGACGATGAGGCGCAGTTCCCAGCCGATGCGGCCGGGCAGGGCGCGCGCGAGCGGTGCGCCGCGCAGCATGAGTTCGCGCGCCCGGCGTACCTGGAAGGCCATCAGGCGACGCCAGGCTTCGCTGTCGCGCCCATGTACGAGATCGTCCTCGCTCACGCCGAAGCGTGTCAGATCCTCCTGCGGCAGGTAGATGCGCGGTTTGGCGATGTCTACGCCGACGTCCTGCCAGAAGTTGATCAGCTGCAGCGCCGTGCAGATGTCGTCCGAACGGTTCAGCGAGACCGCATCCGTCACGCCGTACAGATGCAGCAGCAGGCGGCCGACGGGGTTCGCCGAGCGGCGGCAGTAGTCGAGCAGTTCTTCGTAACTGGCGTAGCGCGTCTTGACCACGTCCTGCGCGAAGGCGCTGACCAGATCGCGGAAGGGCTGCAGCGGCAAATCATGTGCGCGCACGTTACGCTCCAGCCGCTCGAACATCGGCCGAAGTTCATCGTCATTGGCCGACATGCGGAATTCGATCGCGTCGATGCCGGCGTGGTACAGCGCCAGCTGCGCCAGTCGCGTGTCGGCGTCGGCGTTGCCCTCGTCCGCCACGTCGTCCGCACCGCGCGCGAAGGCGTAGATGGCCTCCACCGGCTCGCGCAGGTGTTTCGGCAGCAGCAGGGAGGCGACGGGGAAGTTCTCGTAGTGTTCGACCGGCATGGCGCGGCGAGTATACGTCAGCGCTGCCGGCGACATGTCCCGACGCCGCTCACCCGCCGTACTCGGCCAGCCGCCTCGGGTCGAGCAGCTTGACGTGCTTGCCGTGCACATGGATCAGGTCTGCCTGCGACAGCTCGGCGAAGATGCGCGAGAGCGTTTCGGGCGTGAGGTTCAGGCGCGAGGCGATGGTCTGCTTGGAGGTCGGCAGGTCGAATTCGAGCGGCACCTCGGCGTTCTCCTCGCCGCAGCTTTGCAGCAGGTAGCCGATGACGCGCTGGGTGCTCGAACGCAGCGAGTATGTCTCGACGTCCTGCACGAGGCCGTGCAGGCGCATGGCCATGCCGGCGAGCAGTTTCCGCGCGAACATCGGGTCGCGGTCGATGAGTTCGGACACGATGCCCTGGCCGATGTGCAGCAACCGCGTGTCGAGCACCGCTTGGGCGAACACCGGGTAGGGCCGTTCGAGCAGCATCACGGCTTCGCCGAAGGTCTGCATCGGGTGGATCACCTCGACGACCTTTTCGTTGCCGTTGGCAGAGCTGATGGCCAGCTTGATCTGTCCCTCGATCACGAAATGGAAACCCTGCGCCGGGTCTCCGCGGTTGAACAGGACCTGGCCGCGCGGCAAGGTCAGCTCGCGTGTGTGGCGCACGACGTTGGTGAGGTCTTCTTCCGACAGGGCCCGGAAGAAGCTGATCTGGCGCAGCATCACCGGTGAAATGCAGCTTGTGTTAGGTTTCATCTATTAGTTGTCGTTCTTGCTGGGGTGGCGCCAGCGTATGTCAGGCGGGGGGGAGGATCAATCGTGTATTACGGAATCAAGCATCTACACATGCTGCTGGCGGTCATCAGCATCGCCGGTTTCATTCTGCGCGGGGTGTGGATGATGACCGGAAGCGCTCTGCTCGAAAAGCGCCTGGTGCGGATCCTGCCGCATGTCGTCGACACCCTGTTGCTGGTGACGGCGATCGTGCTGATGGTGATGGTCTCGCAGTATCCGCTCACCGCCGGCTGGGTGACGGCCAAGGTGGTCGGTCTGGTGGTCTATATCGTACTGGGAATGATTGCCCTGAGGCGTGGACGCACACTCGGCATCCGTGTCGTGGCCTTTGCGGGTGCCATTCTGGTGTTTGCATGGATTGCCTCGGTGGCGGTCAGCAAGACGCCTTCCGGATTCCTGCCGCTATGAGCTCCGGCGAATCCCTCATCCCGCCGGCTGCGCCGTCACTCGACGAGCCGCTGGAAATGCTCTCGGCCTGTCACGAGCGGGTTCGCGGTCAGTTGCGTACGCTGGAGCGGCTGGCGCAGTGGCTGCCGCAACACGGCGCGGACGAGCAGGCCCAGCGCGCGGCGCGCGCGGTGATGCGCTATTTTGATCTTGCGGCGGTCAATCACCATCTCGACGAGGAAAAGGACCTGCTGCCGGCCATGCTCGCGGCCGCCGGTTCGGGTGAGCGTCCGCAGTTGCAGGAACTGACCGGGCGCATTCTCTCCGACCATGTCGAACTGGCGGAGCAGTGGTCAGCACTTCGCGCAGTGCTCGCTGGGATTTCCGAGGGCCGTGATGTGGTGCTCGACGAGAGCAGTGTGCTGCGTTTTGCCGCCGCCTACGAAACCCACATCCGCCTCGAGGAAGAGGAACTGTTGCCGTGGGCCGGGCGCCTGCTCGGGAGCGATGCGGTGCTGCAGATCAGTCATGCAATGACGGCACGGCGGCGCGTGCCGACTGCCGGGACGGATTGACACGCGTCAAGGTTGCGGCCGGAACCGGCTCGCACAATGCGTGTCAGTCACCGGAGAATCATCATGCATAGCCTGTCTGATCTCATGGGGCAGCATCATCGTGAATGCGATGCCCTGTTTGCTGAAATCGAAGGCGCCGTGACGCGCGCCGACTGGTCGCTCGCCTGCGTGCGTTTCGGAGCCTTCCGCGCTGAACTCGAGGCGCACTTCAAGGCCGAGGAAGAGGTGCTGTTCCCGCGCTTCGAAGCCGTCACCGGCATGACCGAGGGACCGACCCGCGTCATGCGTGCCGAACATGCCGCGATGCGCGAGGCACTGACGCTGATCGCCGATGCGCTGGCGCGCCAGGATGCCGACGATTTCGCCGGCGAGAGTGAAACCCTCTTCGTGTTGATGCAGCAACACAACATGAAGGAGGAGAGCGTGCTCTACCCGATGTGCGACATGCGGCTCGCCGCCGAAGCCGCCGATCTGGGTGAGCGCATCGACCAGTTGATTGATGAGGTGAGGGCTTGAACGTCGTCGTCGATGTGCGCGGCCTGCAGCCGCCGGAACCGTTCGAACGCGCCATGGAGGCCCTGGTGGACCTGGCGGCGGGCGATGTGCTGACACTCCAGCTGGAACGCGTGCCGTATCCGCTGTTCCGCATCCTCGATCGTGACGGCCACCGCTACGACTGGCGCGACGATGGCGATGGTTCGGTGGCGGTGCGCATTTCGGCGGCGGGCGAAGCCCTGCCGGACGGAGACTGACATGGCACTGGTGCGTCTAGATCTGCGCGAGCCCGGCCCGCCGCTGCCGCAGGGCCCATCCTGGAACGCCTTCCTGTCCTTCGCATTCCGGCCGTTCTATCTGCTCGCCGGCGTGCAGGGCGCCATCTTCGTGCTTGCCTGGGCCTTCGGGCTGGGTGGCACGCAGGCGCTGCCGGGCTTCCTGTGGCACGGCCACGAGATGGTCTGGGGCTACGCCGGCGCAATCATCGTCGGCTTCCTGCTGACCGCCGTCGCCACCTGGACCGGTCAGCCGCCCGTGCAGGGCCGGCCGCTGGCAGTGCTTGCAGCGCTGTGGCTGGGCGCGCGGGTACTGTTGCTGGCGGTGCCGGGCGCGGTGTGGCCGGGCGCCTTGCTGTCCGTCAGCTTCTTCCTGCTGGCAGCGGCGCTGTTCCTGACGCCGATCGTGAACACCGGCAATCGACGAAACTTCATCCCGGCCGGGCTGCTGCTGGCTTTCGGGGCTTCGAATGCGCTGTTTCATGCCGGTGTGTCCGGTGTGCTGGCGGTCGATCTGCGCGGCATGCTGCATACCGGCTTGCTGCTGGTGGCGGTCGTGATCTTCCTGATGGGTCTGCGCGTCATTCCGTTCTTCACGGCCAAGCGGCTGCAGATCGACCAGGTGCCGAACCATGTGCCGCTGATCGTTGCCGGCATCGCCTTGCCGTTCCTGATGGCAGTCGGTATTGCCTTCGGCGTGCCGGCCTGGCTGCCCGCCGTACTCGGCGTGGCCGGCGCTTCGGCCAACCTGATCTCGATGACCCGCTGGTGGCATGCCGGTGTTGCGCGTGAGCCGATGCTGTGGGTGCTGTTTGCCGGTTTCGGCTGCACCGCAGCCGGCGTGTGGCTGTACGGCCTGACCCTGGCGCTGGCGCCCCAGTACCTGAGCGGCGCGGTGCACCTGGTCGCGGTAGGCGGCATCGGCGTGCTCACCATCGGCATGATGACCCGCACCGCGCTGGGTCATACCGGCCGGGCCATCGCAGCGCCCGCCGGCATGCCGCTGGCGTTCGCACTGATGATTGCCGCAACGCTGCTGCGCCTGCTGTCGGTCTATTGGCTGGCGTTGCAGGATGCACTGATCATCGCCGCCGGTCTGTGCTTTGCCGCCGCCCTCGGGGTGTTCGTGCTACGGTTTGCACCATGGCTGATCCGTCCGCGGGCGGACGGACGCCCCTGAGGGCATCGTCCCGGGAGGAAGCATCATGGTCCGCAATCTCGAAAGATGGCATGCAGAGCATCACAACTTCTCGCGTCTGCTCGATCTGGTCGACGCATGGACGAAGCGTTTTCGTGCCGGCGAGGACGTCGATTACGAGCTCCTGCGTGATGTCATGTACTACATGACCCACTATCCGGATCGTTTCCATCATCCGCTCGAAGACGTCGTGTTCGCGGAACTGGCGCGTCGCGACGTGTCACTGCGGGCGCCGGTGGCGGAGCTGGTCGCCCAGCACGAACGCATTGCGGTCGATGGCAAGGCGCTGGTCGACGACCTCGACGCCATCGTCGGCGGTGCGGTGCTGGCGCGTGAGGCTGTTGCAGCGGATGCCGAGCGCTATGCGACCCACATGCGTCGGCACATGGCGTCGGAGGAGGAGAAGCTGATGCCGGCCGTCGCACGTCAGTTCAGCGAAGCCGACTGGGAAGCGGCCCGGCAGCAGCTCGGTGGTGTCGACGCCGATCCGCTGTTCGGCGAAGCCGTCGAGCAGCGCTATGCCGGCCTCCAGCAGGAGATTGCGCGGCAGGTGGGTTGCGACTGCATCCGTACCTGAGTCCGGGCAGGGGGCTGGCCGGCTCGCGGAATTGATCGAGGACTGAAATCCGGAGTTCTGCTCCAGCCTGATCGGTTATGCTTGTATCACTTCTTGATCGATCAGGTTTGTGCAATGAGCAATGATGCGATTCCGTTGGCGGAAATCCAGGCGCTGGCCGAGTTCCGCTACCAGCTGCGTCGCTTCCTGCGCTTCTCCGAAGTGCTGGTGCGCGATTACGGAATTACCGCGCTGCAGTACCAGATGATGCTGCAACTCAAGGGTTTCCCGGGGCGCCAGTGGGCCAACGTCGGGGAACTGGCCGACCGCCTGCAGTCGCACCATCACGGCGTCGTATCGCTGGTGTCGCGCTGCGAGAAGCTCGGTCTGGTCGAACGTCGCACCGGGCGTGACGATGCCCGCAACGTCGAGATCCATCTCACGCCCAAAGGTGACGAGCTTGTCACCCGCCTGGCCCGGCTGCACCGTGACGAGCTGGTGGCGCGTGGCGACGTCTTTGCCGTGCCGACCATCGCCGACCTGCGGGCCGGCACCATCCGGCGCCGCTCGGACAGCAGTGAAAACCGTTCCTGACATGCCACATATGGGCGTGTATCTGGTGATCGTTACGGTGATTTGACGGACATCAAACTGGTTCTGTCATGGTCGCATGCTAGAGTTCGGACATGTCCAGACCGACCCGTGCCGACGTCATGCCATATGCACCGCGCCTTCCGGCACAAGGCGCTTCCGCAAAGCTCCTCTCTCTCGTTTTCCTTGTTCTGATGCTCCTGTGTGGCATGTCTTTTGCGCATGCCGCAGAAGGATTGCCTGAAGAGCGGATTGCGACGGTTTTTCCCGATGCCGACCGCATCGATGACCCGGCCGGGGAGCACGGAGTACGGGCCATCCACGTCGGTGACCAGATCGTCGGCCACGCCTTCAGCACCCTCGGCATCGTCGACATTCCGGCGTACTCGGGAAAGCCCATCGACATGCATGTGGTGATCGATACCGAAGGCGTCATTCGCGATGCCTATGTCCTCGAGCATC
>JBFHJY010000127.1:0-6583 GCA_041595655.1 Azoarcus sp. | reverse complement strand
GCCGGCGTTGGTCACCAGCGTCTTGCCACCGGCATTCTCGACCACGGTCGGGGCCGGCACGCCATCATGGGTATGACCGCCGAAGATGGCGTCGATACCGGTGACACGGCTGGCCATCTTGAGGTCCACGTCCATGCCGTTGTGCGACAGCACGACGACGACCTGGGCACCCTCGGCACGGGCGGCATCCACCGCTTCCTGCATCTCGCGATCGCGGATGCCGAAGCTCCACTCCGGGGTCAGCCAGCGCGGGTTGGCGACCGGGGTGTACGGGAAGGCCTGGCCGACGATGGCGACCGGGACGCCGTTGATCTTCTTGATGACATAGGGCTTGAAGACCGGATCTTCGAAGTCGGTGGTCTTGACGTTCTGGGCGACGATGTCGACGTGACCGGCGAAGTCCTTCTCCTCGATCTCCTTGACGCGGTCGGCACCGAAGGTGCTCTCCCAGTGCAGGGTCATGACATCCACGCCGAGCAGCTTGCAGGCGTCGACCATGTCCTGGGCATCAGTCCACAGCGAAGTGCCGGAACCCTGCCAGGTGTCGCCGCCATCGAGCAGCAGCGCGCCGGGGCGGCTGGCCTTCATGCGCTTGACCAGCGTGGACAGGTGCGCGAAGCCGCCGACCTTGCCGTAGGTGCGGGCCGCTTCGGTGAAGTTCAGATAGGTGTAGGCATGCGCCTCGATGCTGCCCGGCTGGTAGCCGAAGTGCTTGAGCAGCGCGTCACCGACGAGGTGCGGCGGCTGTCCGAGCATGCCGGCAACGCCGAGGTTGACGTTGGGCTCGCGGAAGTAGATCGGCAACAGCTGGGCATGACAGTCGGTCATGTGCAGCAGACTGACATTGCCGAACGGGGGCAGATCGTAGAGCGACTCGGCCGATTTCGCTGCGCGCGCAAAGTCGCTCGACAGCGTCATTCCACCTGCGGCAGCAACCGCGAGGATCTGCATGAATTCACGACGGTTCATCGACATGGCGTAACCTTTATCTTTGGATATCAATGCCTTGCAACTTCAGAACCGGAACTGCAGGGCAAAAAAAGCCCGCGGCCTGCGCCGCGGGCCATGGTGCTGTACTTACTTGTTGACCGGGGACTCCGGATCGAAGAGGTAGGCCATCACGTGACGGATCTGCTCTTCGGACAGGATGCCGCCGTAGCCGTTACGCGGCATGTCGCTGCACGCGTGGTAGGCCTTGGCGTTGTAGATCTTGCCCCAGGTGTACTTCACGATCTCTTCCGAACGGCCGCGGATCTTGGCGTACCCCTGAAGGTTCGGGCCGATCGTGCCGTAGGACATCTCAGCCGGGTCCAGACCGTGACAGTTGTAGCAACCGCCGCCGACCTCGGAATCCGGCTTGTCGCGCCAGGTCAGACCACGACCGCTCCAGGCGATCTTGTGGCCCTGCTTCCAGTCGCCGCCCTTGTAGAAGTCACCGTCGGACGGCCACTTGATGGTGGCCATCTGGGATTCCTCCAGCTTCTTGCGAGTAGCGTCATCGAGCGAGTCCGTATCGGAACAGGCCTTCTGGACCTCGTCCTGCTTCATACGGTCCATGGTCGCCTGGCCGGTGGCCTTGAACGAGCTCTGGATCATCTTCTGCAGCTTGTCTTCGCCATGGTTGTCGGCAAAGGCAAGGCCCGCGAACAGCGCCAGCGGGGCAATCATCAGCATCTTCTTCATCGCTTTTCCTCCTCAGCGCTTGGCGGCGGGTGCGTTCATCTCGCCCCCGTTGGCGGTGCCGGCCATATAGACCGACAGCGCGATCGTCACATCCGAACCGTAGATCGGCTCAGCCGTGCGCTGCTGGCGGAAGCAGTCGTTGAGACGATGCTGCATGGTCCAGAACTGCGAGTTGGACACACGATAGGCCGGCCAGGAGCCCCAACCGGCGGCAGCGCCCTCAGGCGTCGTCAGATTGGGCAGATCCTGCATGCGGATGCGCTTGTCATCGACGGCGTGACAGGTCGAACAGGAGAAATCCATCGGACCCGAGCGATAGAAGAACATCTGCTTGCCGAGGTCGTACATCTCCTTCATCTTGGGGTGGCTGAGGTCGACGTTGATCGTGTCGCCGCGCGACTGGCCAACGACGTAGGCCACGAGTGCAGCGACCTTGCCGCGCTCGCCCTGACGGAACTTGCCGTTGATGACCTCTTCGGACGGAATGCCCTGCAGGTTCTCCATGCAGGTCATCAGGCGCGATTCCAGATCCTGGACGCGACCGGTGTCCTGGAAGTAGCGCGGCATCTGGGCATAGGCGCCCTCGACCACGCCCGGGCCGAGGCCCAGGTCACACTTTTCCATGGTGGCGTTCTTCGGGCCACGCGGCGTGACCCAGAGCTCCTCGCCTTCCATCTCGACGAGTTCTGCCGGGTTGCTGTCCTGGATCATCTGACGGTACTGCTCGAGTGCGGCTGCGGTGTTATCCGCAAACGCCCCGGACGACCCCCCTGCGATTGCGACAGCGACGGCCGTCGTCATCATGCTTTTTTTCATCGTCTCTCCTCCGGGTTAAAGCTGGCACTGTCCGCCAGTGCCGGGCGTCTGGAACCGGGCTGTCGCGGCGCCCGTGTCATGGACACGGACACCGGACCGACCCGGTGCCGGTCCGGCATCAGCGGATCTGCACCTTGTCGGTACGCGACTCACCCTTGTTGTCCTTCCAGCTCACCTCGACGGTATCGCCCGAGGCGCCGCCCTTGAACTTGAACGACAGATACGGGTTGGTCGACACCGACGGGCCCATCTCGGTCGTCATGACGACCTTGTCGTTGTGCTTGGCCGTCAGTTCGGTGATGTAGTGGGCCGGGATCGGGTTGCCCGAGCCGTCCTTGCGCTGACCGGTTTCCATCGGGTGCGACATCAGCACACGAACTTCGGTAACGCCGTCCGCCGTGGCGGCACGAATACGCATAGGTCCTGCCATGTTGATCTCCTTTCGTTCCGTTTTGCTTCAGCCGCCGCAGCCGCCGAGGGTGACCTTGATTTCCTTCTTGGCCATGAAGTACTTGCCATCGGCCTTGACCACTGCATACACGTCCGAGGTCTGGCCCATCTTGATACGGGTCTGGACGTCGGCCATGGTGCCTTCCGGCAGCAGGAAGTTGGCGGCAACCATGTTCGGGTTCTTCTCGACCAGGATCGAGATGGACTCGATCTTGTCCAGGCTGCTGGTCACACCGACCGGCACCACGGCACCGTTCTCGGCGATGTCCGGAGCGACGATGGTGACACCGTCACTGGCTTCCGGCTTGCCGGCACCCATGGCGGCGAAGGCCTCGTCGATGGTCTTGGCGTCGAACACCTTCTGGTCGCGCGCCAGGGCGGAACCCGGCTTGACCAGGCCGGCAGCAACCAGCATGCCGAAGATCCCCAGTCCACCCCCGGTCTTGAGGGCATCCCTGCGTTGATGATTCATCCCGTTTCTCCTTTGAATGAAGCTTGATTAATGCGCTTTCGCGCCAGACAACAACCATTTAACGATCGCATCGACTTCCGCGTCCGTCAATTGGCCTTGCGGAGGCATGGGAATGGCTCCCCACACGCCCGAACCGCCGCTGCGGATCTTGCCCGCAAGATACGCGGCCGCATCTGCACGATCGCGATGCTTCGCGACAACGTCCTTGAAGCCCGGACCGACGATACGGTTCTCGACGCCGTGACAGGCCATGCAGCCTTTGGCCTTCGCCATGTCGAAACCGGCCTTGGAGTCGGCATCGTCGGCCTTCGTCTCGGCGGCGCCCGCCTTCGCGTCGTCAGCACCAGCCTCGGGCGCCGCCGCGGGAGCGTCGTTCACCGTTTTCTGGCCGCGCACCGGACCGACCACACGGTTCTGCTCGGCAAGGTTGCCGTGTGCATCACGTGCGTGCTCGGGCAACGACGACACCAGCTCGACCTCTTTCTTGCAGTTACTCATGCAAGCGACGTTCTGTACATCAGGGATTCCCCCGTTGCCAATGCCGCCCTTCGATGCCGGCGCGCCCGGCCACATGCCGTGGTCGGTGGTCATGCCGTTGCGGTTGGGCATGCGCTCCTGCACTTCGCGGATGGTCTTTTCGTTCAGCTCATAGTCGAACGGAATGACTTCGGCGAGGTTGAGCATGTAGGCCAGCAGCGCATACACGTCGTCATCGGACAGCGACTTCGGCGCGGTCCAGGGCATGGCGCGACGGATGTAGTCGAACAGCGTCGACACCGTCGGCACCTTCATCAGCGTGGTGCGCTGCGGGAAGCCGCCCGCGACCAGCGCACGGACGCGGCCGGTCTCGATGTCTTCCTGCGTGGTACCGCCGACCAGCGGCGTGAACACTTCGTTGGATTCACCGAAGATGCCGTGGCAGGAGGCGCAATGCTGTTCCCACAGCATCTCGCCGTCGCCGGCGTTGCCCTTGCCTGCCGGCAGACCCTTGAAGTCGGGACGCACGTCGATGTCCCATTTCTGCACTTCGGCCGGCGTGGCGGCACGACCGATACCCGGATAGCCCTCGAACGCGACTGCAGACGTGACCCCGGCGGCCAGACCCAGCGCGATGAGCGTCTTAGAGAACCTGAACATTACCCACCTCGCCCGATTCCGAAACCTTCCACGACTGGATGGCGTTGTTGTGATAGATCGAAGACGTGCCGCGCACCTTGCGCAGCTGACCGTACGTCGGCTGGACGTAACCGGTCTCATCGACCGCACGCGACTGCAGGATGTACGGCTTGCCGTCCCACACCCAGTCACAGTTGAAGCGGGTCAGCGCCTTGCTCTGCACCGGACCCTCGATGCGCGTCGGCATCCAGTTGATGCCACCATCGACCGAGACATCGACACGGGTGATCTTGCCGCGGCCCGACCAAGCCAGACCGGTGATGTTGTGGAAGCCCTTGTCGAGCAGGATCTGACCGCCCGAGGGGCTGGTGATCACCGACTTGCACTCCTGGATCGACGAGTACTGGCGGTGCAGACCGTCCGGCATCATGTCGATGTAGTGCACCGCCTCGTCCTTGGCACCCCACGGCTGGTCACCCACTTCGATGCGGCGCAGCCACTTGACCCAGCTCACGCCCTGCACGCCCGGCACCACCAGTCGCAGCGGATAGCCGTTCTCGGGACGCATCATCTCGCCGTTCATGCCATAGGCCACCAGCACCTCACCGGACTCGACCATCTCCATCGGGATGGTGCGCGTCATCGACGAGCCGTCCGCGCCTTCGGCGAGGATGTAACGACCCTTCTTGTAGTCGGCGCCGCACATGTCGAGGATGAGCTTGAGCGGCACACCGGTGAACTCGGAGCAGGACAGCATGCCGTGGCTGTACTGCACCGTCGGCACGGCCACGTTGCCCCATTCCATGCCGGTGTTGGCACCACACTCGATGAAGTGGATGCGCGACACCGAAGGCAGGCGCATCAGGTCGTCCATGGTGTAGACCGCTTCGGTCTTGACCAGGCCGTTGATCATCAGGCGGTGACGGTTCGGATCGACGTCATGCCAGCCCTGGTGATGGCGCTCGAAGTGCAGACCGGACGGCGTGATGATGCCGAACAGGCCCTGCAGCGGCGCAAAGCTCACCGAGGAGCCCGGCACACGGGTCAGACCCGGGCTCTCGCGACGCACCAGGCCGGCCTCGTACTTCGACGGCATGCCGTAGGGATTGGCCGCGACCGGCTGACCCAGCGTGGTGGACCATTCGGGCAGCTCGAGGATCGCCGGATCACCGGCGCTCTTGGCGCCGGATGCCATGGCGGCCGGAGCGGCCATCGCGGCACCTGCTGCGAGGAAAGCATTACGCAGGAAGTCGCGACGACCAGCGGCGACCTCCTTGATCTGCTCCCCGGTGAGGAAGTTTTCCGGCGCCGGGCGGATGCGGCCCGGCCGGAAGTCAGGATTTGTCATTGGATTTTTCTCCAGTGCTACGGGGCGGTTTCAATCCTTGCCGGTCAGCTCTTCCTCGAGACGGCGCAGGGTCGCGCGGCGAGGCTGATCGACGTCACTACGCGCCGCGATCGTCACGCAGACGGTGCGGCACATGTCCTTGAAGTTTGCATCGCTGATCCAGTAGAAGACCTGGCTGCCTTCTCGCCGGCGCTCCACGATGCGTGCGCGGTACAACATGTTCAGATGGCGCGAGGTGTTGGCCTGCGTCAAACCGGTGCGCTCGACGATGTCACTGACCGGCAGCTCTTCGTCGCACAGCGCATGCAGGATGCGCAAGCGCGCCGGCTCGGAGAGCAGACCGAAGTAATCTGCAACGCTTTCGAACACCTTCGAGAGCTCATCCATAATTTTTATCCCTACATGCGACGCGTTTATGCAACGATATGAGCATTCACTCATATGGTCAACAAAAAGTTCCACGATGGAAAGTATTTTCTGCAGCCTCACGGTATAACTACAGGGTGCATCATCGGGCGTAACCGCTGGAAGCCGCTAACCGCTCGGATTTCGCCATTTTGAAACACGTCGCAAGGAGGAGACACCACATGAAAATACGCTTCATCGTCACGGCAGCATGCCTGGCCGGCCTATCCGGCCTGGCCAGCGCCGAGTACCCCAACACGGCGCGCGACATCGCCGCCAACTGCGCCAACTGC
>JBFHJY010000126.1:0-6663 GCA_041595655.1 Azoarcus sp. | reverse complement strand
GTCGAGCTGCCCGAGCAGGCCGCCGAGTCCGGCGGGTTGTGCTTGCGCCTGCTTCCTCAGCCCGCCCAGCAAGGCCGGGACGAGGGCATCTGCACCGCTGGCGGCCTGCGTCTCGCTGACGCCCAGTTCGCGCGCCATCGACTGAAGACCGCCCATCCGGGCGAGGATTTCATTGATCTGCTGCATCGTCTTGCTCCCTTTTGTCCAGTGAGGCTCAGTCGAGGAGGTCCTGCGGGACATTGCCGCCGTTGGCAGCGATGCGCGCGAGTACGGTCTTGTGCAGCCACATGTTCATCTTTGCCGAATCGGCCATCAGATCGGCCGGGCAGCCCAGTTCGGTTGCCAGTTCCTTGCGCGCCGCGAAGCTGCTGTCCATGTCGAGGAGCTTCAGAAGGTCCACGATGGAGGTCCGCCAGTTCAGCTTCTGCGGGTTGGCCGCGGCGCGCTGCTCCAGTTGCGTGACGACATCGACCATGTCGATCGGCGCCGGAGCGGTGTCGCCGGCGGGCGCTGCAGCGGGGGCCGCGGCCGCACTGTCCTTGACGATGCCGAGCTTGGCCAGAATCTTGTTGAAGAATCCCATGATGCTCTCTCCCTTGATGGTGATTGTGACGTCCTGACCCTGCGCATGGCAGGGGTTGCGCCGGAACATGATGGCACCTGCTTCGGCAGGTGTGCCGCACAGGGATGTAACTGCAATGGTCGGCGGCAGGCAGGTGCTGCGTGCACCGGCCCAAAAGAATGTGCCAGTGTCCGGGGTTCATCCCCCGGAAGCACTGGCACGTGTGCTGCTGCGCGGCGGTGTCAGTTCCTGAACCGCTGGCGGGAGCGCTCCTCCCATGCCCGTTGCGCTTCGCGCATGCGTTCGTCACGCGCCCGTTGGTGCTCGAGCATGCGTTCCCGGTCATACGGGGCTCCATCACGCATGCCCGAGCCGTCGCGCATGCCGTCATGAATCCGCTCACGTTCGCGCAGGCGCTCCATCTCGCTCTGGTTGAGTTCGCGCTGTTGCTGCTGATACTCGCGGCGCTCGCGTTGGGGAACATCGCGTCGCACGTCGCCGCTGCGTCCGGCTTCCTGACGCATCTGTTCGCCCGGGATCATGTCGCGCATCTGGCCGCCGCGTCCCTGGCCTGGCTGTGCCATCGCGACCTGTGACAGCGTCGCAACGCTCAGGCACAGCACGAATCCTGTAATACGCCTGTTCATGGGACCTCCTTTGAGAAAATCGCTGGCGTATCTGTATTGATATACCTCGGGGGGTGATGCGTAAAGGCGCATTTGTGTCTTTTCGTCTGCCGCGCGGTGCGACGGGCGGCCGGCACGCATATTTTCGGTTTTAATGGAGATCGCTGCGCACACTGCCCGGAGACGATGCCAATGAAGAACTTTCTGCCGGAAGCGGCCCACCCCTGGATCGAGTCGATCACCCTCGGCCTGCAGATGTTCGGCATCCTGTTCGGCGCCTGGTTGATGAGCCTGCTGATGCGCAGGCTGATCCGGCGTATCGGGCAGCATCACAGCCTGCCGCCGGAGCTGCTGATTGGTACGCGACGTGTCGCGGGCTTCGTCATCTACGTCGTGGCGCTGCTGCTCGTGCTCGACCTCTTCGGCGTGTCGGCCACCGTGTTGTGGACCGCGCTGACCGGCTTTGCGGCGGTGGCGGCAGTGGCCTTCTTCGCGGCATGGAGCGTGTTGTCGAACGTCTTCTGCACCTTGCTGCTGGTGACCACGCGACCGTTCCGGCTTTACGACCACATCGAGGTGCTGGAGAACGGCGAGAAGCCCGGGTTGAAGGGCAAGGTGGTGGACATCAATCTCATCCACACCACGCTGCAGGAGAAGCTGCCCGACGGCAGCGACACCGTGCTGCAGGTGCCGAACAGCCTGTTCTTCCAGCGCATCGTGCGGCGCTGGCGCGGCGAGCCGGCGCCCGTGCCGGCGGCATCGGCCCTGGAAGACGAATCGCGGGTGTAGGGGGTAGTCCCTCAGTGGGCCAGCCAGCGCAGTCCGCCGGTGGCGGTGCGCTCGAACAGGCGCCATTCGTTGCCGACGTTGCACAGCCCGAAACGGAACGGGAAGACCGTGCGCGGCGGGGTCTCGAAGCGCAGGTCACGGAAGTTCGCGCAGAGACCGTGCTCGGTGGCGCTGACCTCGTCGAGCACCGGGAACATCGCAAACCAGCGGAAGAATGCGAAGGCTTCGGCGTGCCAGACCTCGCGCGCAAGGTCCGTCACCGTTTCGTCGCCGAACACCGGCGCAATCTGCCATGTGGCCATGTCGGCCGGCATGTAGGGCGCCGAGAAACGGCGGATGAAATTGTCCCCCGGCGAGACGGCAAGTGGTGCGCTGCGCCGAGTGTTGATGTGGGCGTAGTGGTAGTTGTCGCCGTCGAAGATCACCGCCGTCCAGTTGTACGGTGAAGCGGGGCGTGGCGCGGCGTCGATGCTGGCGACCGGAATGCCGGCGCGCTCGGCGTGGGCCTGCGCGATGTCGATGGCTTCCGAGCGCGCCATCGCGCTGTTGCCGATCCACGCCACCAGCGCAAGCGCCGCGATCGACGCCGGCAGTCGGCTGTTGCGCCACAGGGCACTCAGCAGCAGGCCGGCGAGCAGGATGCCGCTGACGCCCAGATCGATGATGAAGGTCGTGCCGAAGCCGTAGCGCCAGTCCGAGAACGGCGCGAACACCATGGTGCCGAACTGGGTGATGAGGTCGCCGAGGATGTGGATGAAGATCGCCACGCAGGCGACGAGGTAGAAATCCTTCCAGCCCGGTCCTTCGCTGCCCCGACGCGTGACGCGGAAGATCACGGCCATCAGCCAGGCCACCAGCAGCCCCCACAGCGGCAGCATCAGCAGCGAGTGCGTGACGCCGCGGTGGCCACGCAGATAGGCCAGCTCGGAGATGTAGCCGAGCACGAAATCCGAATCCGGAAAGGTCGCCGCCGCCGTGCCGACCAGCACGGTCTGCCACACGGCCGGCTGCGGGCGTGACTGCGCTCCGGGCTGGCGCGCCATCAGGCGTCCGGTCAGTGCGCCGGAAAGGGCGTGGGTGAGGGTGTCCATGGGATGGTCGGATGGCGGCGTGGTCGGATTGGTTCCGGCGCGCCGCCGCAAGAGATCAGCTGCCGAAGCCCTCCAGCACGATCTTGCCGAGCGCCTTGCCCGAGCGCAGCAGGGCGTGGGCGCGCTCAAGATTGGCGGCGTTGATGAGGCCGAAATGCTCGGCCACGGTGGTTCGCAGCACGCCGGCATCGACCAGCGCGGCCACTTCGTCGAGCAGACGCTGCTGCGCCACCATGTCTGCGGTGCCGAACATCGAGCGCGTGAACATCAGCTCCCAGTGCAGCGACACGCTCTTGCGCTTGAGCAGGCGCACGTCGATGGGCTCCGGGTCGTCGATCAGCGCCACGCGCCCCTGCGGCGCGGCGGCCTCGACGATCTGCGGGAAGTGGTCGTCGGTGTGGGTCAGGCTGGCGATGTGGGTGACGTCGTCAATGCCGATGCTTTTGAGCCCGTCGGTCAGCGGGCGTCCGTGGTCGATGACGTGGTGCGCGCCCAGTCCGCGCACCCAGGACTGTGTCTCGGGCCGTGAGGCGGTACCGATCACGGTTGCTGCGGTCAGTCGGCGGGCCAGCTGCACGAGGATCGAGCCGACTCCGCCGGCCGCGCCGATGACCAGCAGGCGCGCATCACTCGGCGCCTTGCCCGGCCGCAGGCCGAGGCGGTCGAACAGCAGCTCCCAGGCGGTGATGGCCGTCAGCGGCAGGGCCGCGGCCTGCGCAAAGCCGAGCGAGGTCGGCATGTGGCCGACGATGCGTTCGTCCACCACATGCAGTTCGGCGTTGGTGCCGGAGCGGGTGATGTCGCCGGCGTACCACACGCGGTCGCCCGGCTGGAAGGCGGTGACTTCGGCGCCGACCGCGCGAACCTCGCCGGTGGCGTCCCAGCCCAGCACCTTCCAGTCGCCCACGGGCGCGGCCGGGCGGGCGCGTACCTTGGTGTCGACCGGGTTCACGGAAATCGCGCGCACCTCGACCAGCAGGTCACGCGGGCCGGGCGTGGGTTCGGGCAGATCGACGTCCTGCAGCGGTTCGTCCGCGGAAGGGTTCTCGGTGATGCGGTAGGCGACGGCTTTCATGTGGGGGTCCTCGCGTAATGTGCAGTGAATTCTAGCCGGCATGCCGCGGTCCATCAGCGGGATTGCCGGCCAGGGCGTTCAAGCCGGGTGGCCGGTATGTTGTGACAGGGATGGCGACTGGAGGCAAGACATGAGCAATGCAACGCGACAGGCAGAGTCGGACTGCACCGAGGCCAGAGGCTGCGGTGCCATCGACACCGTGCTGCAGGCACGCGACAAGGATCTGGGCGGCTTCTCGGTGCGCCGTCTGCTCCCCACCGCACGGCGCAGGACGGTGGGGCCGTGGATCTTCTTCGACCACATGGGGCCGGCCGACTTCCCGGCCGGCGAAGGCATCAACGTGCGGCCGCACCCGCACATCAACCTTGCCACCGTCACCTATCTGTTCGAGGGCGAGATCCTGCATCGCGATTCGCTCGGCAGTCAGCAGGCCATCCGTCCGGGCGACATCAACCTGATGGTGGCCGGGCGCGGCATCGTGCATTCCGAGCGCGAGCGGCCGGAGGTCACTGCTGCGCCGCATCGTCTGCATGGCCTGCCGTTGTGGCTGGCCTTGCCCGCGGCCGATGAGGAGTGCGCGCCGGACTTCCTGCACTATCCGTCCGCCGATCTTCCGCGCTTGAATGTCGGCGGGGTGCCGGTCAGGGTGCTGATGGGCTCGGCCTGGGGCGTGACCTCACCGGTGCGGATCTGGGCCGCTGCGCTGTATGTCGAGGCTCATCTCGAGCCGGGTCAGAGGCTGGTGCTGCCTCCGGCCGCCGAGCGTGCGCTGTATGTCGCCGAGGGCGCACTGAAGGCGTGTGAGGTGGCGCTGCCCGAGCACTCGATGGCGATTCTGGATGGGAGTCCGGAGGTCGAGGCCGAGGCGGTCACCGCGTCCCGCATCGTGCTGATCGGCGGCGAGCCGGTCGGGCCGCGCTTCATCGACTGGAATTTCGTCTCCAGCCGCCGCGAGCGCATCGAACAGGCGCGCGCCGACTGGCAGGCCGGGCGCTTTCCGAAGGTGCCCGGTGACGAGACGGAATACATCCCCCTGCCGGAATGAGCCGCGCCCCGCGTCGGGTATGCTTGCCCACCTCTTTCTCGTGATGGATGCATGCATGCTCGACAAGGCGTTGATGCGACGGCTGCACGGCCGACAGGATAGGGTGCCGGCATGAGTGATGCTGCTGCCGGCGCCTGCGTGCGGCCGTTCGGCGCGCTTGCCTGCCCGATCGATGGCGACCCGCTGCGGCGTGAGGGGGCGGCCTGGCGTTGTCCGTCCGGGCACAGCTTCGATGTCGCCGCGGCCGGCCACGTGCATCTGCTGCCGGTGCAGCACAAGCGCTCACGCGACCCCGGCGACAGCAAGGAGATGGTCGCTGCGCGTCGCCGCTTTCTGGAGTCCGGCGCCTATGCGCCGATCGCCGACGCGGTCTGCCGCGCGGTGCTGGGCGAGGCCGCACCGGACGCGCCGCTGCGCTGCCTCGATGCGGGTTGTGGCGAGGGCTACTATCTGCGCCGCCTTGCCGGCGCGGCCGAAGGGCGCACGCTGGAACTGCTCGGGCTGGACATCTCGAAATGGGCCGTGCAGGCCGCGGCCAGACGTGAGCCGCGCGTGGCCTGGGTGGTCGGCAGCAATGCGCGCTTGCCGGTGTTGTCCGGCACGCTGGATCGCGTGCTGTGCATGTTCGGTTTCCCCGTGTACGCCGAGTTTGCACGCGTGCTCAAGGCCGGCGGCGAACTGCTGCAGGTGGATGCCGGGCCGGACCATCTGCGCGAACTGCGCGAAGTCATCTACCCGGTGCTCAAGCCCCAGCGCGTCGGCGAGGCGGCGGAGCCCCCTGGCTTTGAACGCGTGGCGATCGAATCCGTGCGCTTTGTGCTGCCGCTCACCAGTGCCGCGGACATCGCCGACCTGCTGGCGATGACGCCGCATCTGTACCGCGCCAGTGCCGAGGGCCGCGCACGCGCCGCGGCGCTCGACGCCATCACGCTGACCGTCGATGTCCGCCTCGTGCGCTTTTCGCGCACCGCCGTGACGTGAGACAGTGCACGTCATGCATGCCCAGCCCAACAATCCCCTCCACGGCATCACGCTGGAGAAGATCCTCACCGAACTCGTCGCCCGCCATGGTTGGGACGGACTTGCGCGGCGCATCGCGATCCGCTGCTTCATGAACGAGCCGAGCATTGCCTCCAGCCTCAAGTTCCTGCGCCGCACGCCGTGGGCGCGGGCTGAGGTCGAGGCGCTGTATCTGGCCGATACGGCCGCACGTAAATGAGTGCCGAGCAGGCTTTCCCGGTGCCGCTCGACGAGGTAGAGATCACCGCCATCCGTGCGCAGGGTGCGGGCGGGCAGAACGTGAACAAGGTGTCGAGCGCCGTGCATCTGCGCTTCGACATCCGCGCCTCGTCGCTGCCTGAGGACGTGCGCGAGCGTCTGCTGGCACGCGACGACCGGCGCATCAGCCGGGACGGCGTGGTGGTCATCAAGGCGCAGAAATTCCGCAGCCTCGAGAAGAATCGCGCCGAAGCCCT
>JBFHJY010000125.1:0-6671 GCA_041595655.1 Azoarcus sp. | reverse complement strand
GATGGCCTTCGCCGTGGTGAAGGACGCCAGCACAGTCGACACCGCGGAGAAGCGCGCCGCGCTGGAGAAGGAAGTGATGAAGCGGGTCGACGCCAGCCTCGGCGCCATCGCCCGCCCGGCGCGGGTGCACTTCATCAACGGCCTGCCCAAGACGCGCTCGGGCAAGATGCTGCGGCGCTCGATCCAGGCGCTGGCGGAAGGGCGTGATGCGGGGGATCTGACCACGATCGAGGATCCGAGCACGCTGGAGCAGATCAAGGCGGCGCTGGCGGGCTGAGGCGCCCGCCGCAATGAAGAAGGCCCGTGTCAGCGGGCCCTCTTTCGTTTGGATCCCTGATCGTTCGATTGCTGTTGATGCGACGCGCCTTCCGAATCACAGGGTGCGCCGTTTCAGCGGCCAATGTGGCTATGCGCCCCGCTCAGGGCGTCGAATCCCTGGTCGATCTGCTCCTGCACGACCCGCCAAAGTGGCTTGATCAGTCTGGGCATGTCCTTGATGACGCCTTGCACATCCATCATCGAAGGCACGCGCACGCCACGATGGGAAACGGGTTGCCCTATCTGTCTCATGTTCGCCCCCAGGCGCACGAAATGCGTAAGCAGCCGTGGTTCGGTCAGAAGGAAGAGGATTTCAATGTCATTGCGAGCAGCAAGTGCGATGGAGCCGAGGTAGAGGCTGATGGGGACGTAGGGAAAGCGGGGTTGCTCGGATGTGCCATAGTCGTCCGACCCAAAACCGAAGTGTCGAGCGTGCTCGCCTCGCCGTCGCCGATATGAGGCTCTCACTGCCAGCCTGGATACCTCGGCTATTCGGTTCCGTGCAAGGCGAGAGGGGTCGATGATCGATCGATCGAGCGTTTTCGCGCAGGTGCGTTCGAACGGCAACAGGTAATCCGGCTCATCTTGTATTGCCAGGACCACACGAGTGCAGCCGACTGGCCGGGCCGGCACGGTGGAGGTGGTAAGCAGGCAGTGCAGGCTGTTGCCGTCATGCGTATCCGTTTCGCGTCCATCCTCGCGCGTCGGCTCGAATCCGAGGTCATTGCAATAGACTTCATGACGTATGCGAAAGACGTCGTCGCGGGCGGCCTCGGTGATCGCCGGCCGAATTGCAAAGTATTTCCTGAACCCCAGGGCGAGGTTGAGGTTGTCTAGGGTCAGCACGAAATCGCCTCAAATTGTTGCCGCGTGTCCGGCCTCCAGCGGGCGCAGTAGACTTGGCGTGGATACGGCTCGTCTTCATCATATTCCATCGATGGCCATCGCGTCCCGTCGACTCGGAGCGACTTTCTGCATGGGGGCCGCATCTTCGGGGGACTGGCGTCGCCGTGGGCCCGCTGGCCGATCGGCTGGCCAATGCCCTCGAGTCGAGCAACGCACACGTGCCGGCTAACATGCATTGTGGCGCCTGTCTGTGCCCGTATCCGTCGGGCGATCGCTGCTCGCGCATCACGCGCCGTATTTGCTCAAGATGAGTTGGCCCTTCCCGTGCTGGTAGCCTAAAGTTTTTCCGCGCGAAGGCCGTTATCTAACACAGACAGGCGAAGAGGTATCCTTGGAGGCCCTCTCGTCAGGGCATTCCTCCTGCCGATCTTGCCTTCAAGGAGCTGCGTACATCATGAGCACCGGGTCTTACAACTTCGAAAGCCTGAACGACGCTGCATTTCAGACCGAACGCCTGCGCCAGCAGGCTCAGGCCGTCCGTGCGCTCGAAGCGGGCATCCTGCGTTCGGCCGGCATTCGGCCAGACCACGACGTACTCGAACTGGGCTGCGGTCCGGGCTTCGTTTCCGACCTGCTCGCCGAGCTGGTCCCGGACGGTAGTCTTCATGCCGTGGAGCCGAGCCCGGTATTGCTGGCGCAGGTCGAAGGCAATGTGCGAAAGAAGCCTGCGGGTGGTCTATATCCGCACAAGGCCTTCGGAGACGCCCTTCCGTTGGCGGCAGGGTGTATCGATTTCTCGTATGCGCGCTTCGTGCTCCAGCATGTACCCCGACCCGAGACCGTCGTTGCCGAGATTCATCGCGTGACGCGCCCGGGCGGAAGGTTCTGTGCAGTCGACTCCGACGATGGCCTGGTGATCCTGCACCCGGCGCAGCCCACGGTCGACCATGTCCTGAAGACTGCGCAGGCGATCCAGACCGAAAAGGGGGGCGACCGCTTCATCGGGCGAAAGCTGCAGCAGATGATGGCCGGGGCGGGATTCATCGATGTGAAGAGCCGGATCCTTGCGCTGACCAGCACCGAACTGCCGTTCTCGGTGCTTTTCAACATCCTGCTCGGCTACAAGACCTCGCTGTTGGGCGCCGCTGTCGATACGCAGGCCTTGTACGACCGTCTGTCTGCCGAGGTCGCGGCGGGTCGCCAACTGGTTGCGGCCGGGGTGTTCATCGTCACCGGGGAAAAGGCCTGAACATGTCGGAACCGCGGGGCTGAGCGTGGAAACCACCTATTTCCGTTTCGAGGAAGTCGTGCCCGGCACGCGGGATTACGAGCGCTATCTGGAGGCGCGCTACGAGGTGTTCTGCGAGGAACTGCAACGCGTCGAGGCGCCGGCGGCGTTCTCGAGCGCCGGCCGGCCGATCGAAGCCGACGAATACGATCCGGTCAGCCGCCACTTCATTGCGATGCACAAGCCGACGGACAGTATCGCTGGCTTCGTCCGGGTGATTCTTCCCAACCCGCGGGGCCTGAACGTGACACCGCGATACGTGATCGAGCGCCCGCTGCCGTATTCGGACGCCGTGGATGCCACGATCGGCGAAATCTCGCGCATGGCGATTACGTCCCGGTTCCGTCGTCGACACTCGGACAGGAACAGGCCCTTCCAGGGCGATCCAGCACCGGAAATGACGATGAAGCCGGAAGGGTTGCGGCAACATCAACCGGAACTCGTCCTCGGCATGTATCGGGAGATCTACCAGCTGTGCATGCGCAACGGGGTGAAATACTGCGTCGCCGCAATGGACAGACTCTTCAGTCGTTTGCTGGTCGCGCTCGGCTTCCCGTTCGTGGCAGTCGGCCCAATCAACGAGGCGGTTGTACCGCCCCGTCGCGTCTATCTGATCAGTGGTGCGGAGATGGAGCGCAGTCTGGGCGAGCGCGAGGCGGATCTCCTCAGCTTCATGCGCGAGGACTCGGCCACCGAGGTTGCGGCGCCGGCCAACCGAAGCCCTTCCGCCTGAGCTTGTCGGCATGCCGGTAGCTTCCGGCGTGCGTCGGGAGCACACGCAGCTTTCAATTTTCCTCCTTGCTCCGGGCGAAAGCACTCGCGCGGGGCTGCGCCGTGGGCTTCACGCGCGTCGTGAGCAGTCTCCTGGCCCGTGGGCTGTGCAGGATTGCAACAGTCCGGCTTCGCTTCGTGTTGGTGAGCGTGACATTTGTCACGAAGCTTTTTACATTTGAGGGGAACAAATGAACAGCCGGCTGCGTTATCTTGGGGCCACTTTGATTCGGATGGGGCTTATGCCCGGTGCTTGGGCGAGCCCCCGTTGCGGAGAGTCTCGATGCAGTTGCATGAATACGAATATTCCACCGTTGCGCCCGGAAGCCGGGCCTACCTCGAATACCTCGCGCTGCGGCACGAGGTATTTTGCGAGGAGCTCAGGCGCGTCCCGTCCTCGGGAGTCCATGATGGGGGCTTTCGCGTCGAGAGCGACGCCTACGACGTCCACAGTGTGCACGTGCTGTGCCGCTTGCGCGCGACCGGTGAGCCGGTAGGCTGCTCGCGCCTGATTCTGCCCAATCCGAAGGGCCTGAACGTCACCGGGCGTTACAAGCTGTCGCACAAGCCCGACATTCCCCCGACCCGGGTCGGCGAGATCGGCCGGCTGGCGCTTTCACCGAGGCTTCGGCGTTGCCGCAGCGAGTCGGTGGCGCACGGTCGCCGGCGCGAAGATTCGATTCCGGGGGGCAGTGCGCAAGCCCCTCGCAGCGCGCTGCACCGGGATACCTCGACGGTTGCGCTCGGCCTTTACCGCGAGATCTTTCGTCTGGCGCACGCCTACGGCATCACGCATTGTTATGCCGCGGTCGAGCCCGCCTTCGCCCGGCTGTTGAACCGGCTGGGTTTTTCGCTGCAGGAGGCGGGAGAACTGAATACCGAAGTCTTTCCGCCCCGCCAGCCCTTCTTCATGGGCGCGCATGGCACCCGCTCCGAACTTGCCAGTCGCAATTCCTGGCTGTATGAGTTCATGTTCAGCGCGAATGATGTCACCCCTGCGCAAACTGCGGCGGCCTGGCCGAGTCATTACGGCAGCGGAGAGGCAAGGACAGCAACGCACTACGCTCCCTCCTGACCGCGAAGCGTCACTGGCGCCATGGTTTGACGAATTCGGGACCTTCGCGCTGCAATTTCCGGGTGGATTCGCACGCGTGACGAACGACCAACGAGGGTCGGTGCGGATAGGGTGCTAGGCCGGGCGTTCGGTAAGGCGTGTTGCCTGGGCAACAACAAAGAAAAAACCGCGCAGAATACTGCGCGGTTTTCTCTGTGGCGACTGGGTCGAGTCAGGCAGCTTTCTTTGCCCGACGGCCCAGGCCGATGCCGACCAGGCCAATGCCAAGTAGTGCCAAGACGCCAGGCTCCGGGACAGCGACCGTATTGCCCGTGATTTCAGTCGTACCACCGTGGGTGTATGTCACCCCGCCGCTAACGATAGCGGTAGCCAGTGGCTGAAAGCTCGACGTGTAAACGATGTCAGCACCGCCTGGTTGGCCGTTGGTGTCGAAATATGCCGATGCCACGCCGCCCGTGACATTGAGACTGCCACTGCCTTGACCGGCGATCTGGGCGCCCTGGGTGGTGGCCGTCGTGAGAGTGCCCGATAGCGTGAATCCGTCGCCAGTTACATCGACCCCGACAAGACTCAGGAATAGAGTCCCATCAGTTGCGGTCGCAGCGTTTGTTTGGCTGAAATTTCGCGGACCAACGTACACCTCGAGTTGGCCCCCCGTAAAATCAAAGCTCTCTCCCACCGTCCCGGTGATGCTGTTCGCCAGCACGTAATTAGAGAACTTGAAGGTAAGCTCGCAGGTTGGGCAAAAAGTATCTTGGCTCTCAAGATTAAAGAAATTAATGATTCCATAGCCAGTAATCGTTTGGCCAGCCGTGGTCGCTACTGTTTCGATCAGGGACGTTTGAGCGATGAAGTCAAAGGGGGAGTTGGGATCCCAAGTCACCCCACTGACTGTCAGGGCGCTTGCTGCACCCGATGCCAACGAAAGGGTGCCCGCAGTGAGTAGCGAGGCGGCAACTTTGCTGAGTTTCATGGTTATATCTCCTAACGGGTTTTGAGACTGAGCGGCGACTTCCACGCCTGACATGGTGGAAAGCATGTTGCGTGCCAGATTATAAAAGTTCAGAAAAAACAATTGGTTGGTGTTATTTATTGTTCTGGTTAGGTTTGGCTGTGTAAAATTTTTCGACATGGGGTGAACGCGTTGGAGCGCGGCAGGGGATACGTACTTGCGGGGTTCTTGAGGCGAGGGTGTTACTTAAGACCAATTCTCATACGGCTTCATTCAAACACATTGGATTTCGGAGGTCCGTCTTGGCCAGGTTCGAGTATAGCGAGGCATTCAGCCGTAACTTGGGAGTCGTCAGTGCCGCCGAGCACAAGCGCCTGCGCGATGCCACGGTGGCCATCGCCGGCATGGGCGGGGTTGGCGGGAAATACCTGATCAGCCTGGTCCGCGCTGGCGTCGGCGGATTTCACCTCGCCGAGTTCGATGAGTTCGAACTGGCGAATTTCAATCGCCAGTACGGCGCCAACACCGAGACCATCGGGCGGAAGAAGCTCGAGGTCATGGTGGAGTATGCACGCGCGATCAATCCGGAGCTGCGGATCACGACCTTCGACGAGGGCTTGACCGAAGGCAACGTCGATGCCTTCCTGGGCGGGGTGGACCTGGCGGTGGACGCCATCGACGCGTTCGCCGTAGACATGCATCCCCTGTTGATCGACGCCGCCGCCGCGCGCGGGCTGGCCACCGTCGCGGCGGTGCCGCTGGGGCTGGGTGCGGGGGTGCTCGCGTTCGGGCCGCAAGGGATGTCGTACGCGGACTATTTCGCCATCACGCCCGGGATGAGCGACGAGGAGAAGATCGTCCAGTTCATCCTCGGCTTCGCCCCCGAGTTGTATCACCTCAAGTATCTCGACCCGCAGTCGATAAACTTGAAGGCGCGGAAGGGGCCGAGTTCCATCGCCGGCTGCGATTTGTGCGCGGGCTTCATCACCACTCAGGCCCTGATCGGCCTGTTGCATCCGGAAGAGCTCAAGTGCGTGCCCTGGTACACCTATCTAGACGCACGCCTCGGCCGCTTCCGCCATCGCCGGCTGTGGATGGGCAACCGCAACCCGCTGCAGCGGCTCAAGAGCTACGTGGCGATGAAGCGTCTGGAAAAGGCAGGTGCTTGAGGCGCCGGCGCTGGCGGCCGGACCGAATGTGCTTGCAGCTGAGGGTGACCCCGGTCGCCGGGTCGCCGCCACCGATCCCAATCCGGCGCCCAGGCCCGTCGCAGCTCAAGTAAGATTCGGGGCAGTGCATGGGCTGTTTGGATATGCGGAGACGATGACAAAGTCAATCATTCGGGAGTCAAAGAGCGGTCGTCGATCGATATGGCGTGGAGCAGCGGCATTCGTTTTCGCCTCCCTGGTCGCCGGATCGGT
>JBFHJY010000124.1:0-6693 GCA_041595655.1 Azoarcus sp. | reverse complement strand
GGCGAGCGCATCCCGCTGGTCGAGATGATCGACGTCGTGCGTCGCATGGTCGCCGTGGTCGACGTTCCGGTGACGGTGGACATCGAGGCCGGCTACGGCAACACGCGCGAAGCCGTGCTCGACACCGTGCGCGCGGCACTCGATGCCGGTGCGGTGGGGGTGAACCTGGAGGACGCGCTCACCGACCGGCCGGGCGAGTTGCGCGCTACAGCCGAACAGGCCCGGCTGATCGAGCGCGTGCGCGCGCTGGCCGATGCAGCCGGCATCGATCTGTACCTGAATGCGCGCACCGACGTGCACTGGCTGCGCGTGGGCGAGCCAGGTTCGCGGATGGAGGCGACGCTGGCTCGGCTAGCCGCCTACCGCGAGGCCGGTGCGAGCGGGGTGTTCGTGCCCGGCGTGACCGACGCCGAGACGATTGCCGCGCTGGTCGCCGACGCGGGCTGTCCGCTCAACGTGCTGGCCGGCCCGCGCAGCCCGGACATCGTCAGCATGACGCGGTTGGGCGTGGCGCGCGTGAGCGTCGGCTCCGGTCCGGCGCGCGCGATCATGGCGCTGACGCGGCGCATCGGCATCGATTTGCTCGAACACGGGCGTTTCGATGCGATGCTCGCCGACACCATTCCCTACGCCGAGGCCAATGCGATGTTCGAACGACGCTGAGCGAGGTGGAAAGGCGCAATCCGCGAGGATGCGGGGCGCAGGCCAGGTAAGCGCAGTTGCACGAAGCTGACCCACCGGGCGGATCAGCGTTGTTCGATTCGAACTCGTTTGCCTACAAGTCCGAGAGTACCGTCGCGCGCGTGAACGCCTCCATCTGGTCGAGCAGCCGGTCGAGTGCGCGACCGGCTCCGTCGACATCGCCACGCGCGATCGCATCTGCGATGCCTGCATGCAACCGCGCGGTCTCCGGCAGGTCGGCAGCTTGACGATAGTGCACGTACCAGAAGCGGCGCGACAGACCGTGCATCAGTCTCATCGCGCCGTCGGCGAACTCGTTGCGCGCGGCGAGTAGGCACAGTTCGTTGAATTCGCGGTCGCTGCGCACGAAGCCGGTGTCGTCGTCGGCTATGGCCTCGGCCTCGAATTCCGCAGCCAATTCGGCGAATCGGCGCCGCTCGGCCTCGGTCGCGCGGCGCGCCGCGCTGCGTGCGATCAGACGTTCCACCTCGCGCCGTGTTTCGAGCAGACGCAATTGCTTGCGCACGTCCATTTCGGCCACCAGCAGGCCGCGCTGTGGTAGCACGACGATCAGGTTCTCCTGCGCCAGACGCTGGATTGCCTCGCGGATGGGTGTGCGGCCTATGCCGGTCATCTCGCTCATGGTCGCTTCGGATACCACGCTTCCGGGGGGGAGCTCCAGCGTGACGATGGCTTCCTCGATGCGTTCGTACGCCTGTTCCTTGAGCGTTTGACGGGGCCGGGTCGACAGGGTTTCGCGCGCGCTGGCGTTGACGGGAGCTTTGGCTGCGGACATCGGGTTTGCAAGGCCTCCTGATCGGCGGGTGGTGCCGGCGCGGCGCTAGGGCCGTTTGCGCGGCGATCGGGATATCAGTAATATACAATAAATA
The DNA here is from genome assembly GCA_041595655.1 of Azoarcus sp. Taxonomy (GTDB): domain Bacteria; phylum Pseudomonadota; class Gammaproteobacteria; order Burkholderiales; family Rhodocyclaceae; genus Pseudazoarcus. The sequence continues at coordinate 5,122 of JBFHJY010000124.1, read as the reverse complement.
TTCACAAGGAGCGCATCATGGATGTCGTCGTCACCGGCAGCGGTCCGGTCACCATCGTCGCCGTGCACGGCATCCAGGGCACACGTGCGGCGTGGAGCGCGCTAACGCGAAAACTCGACGGGGAGGCGCGCTTTGTGCTGCCCAATCTGCGCGGTCGCGGCCGGGCCATGCGCGGTGCCGGTGTGCAGGACTACCGACTGGAACGCCTCGCCGATGATCTGGAGGAAGTCGTGCGCGGGCATGCGGCGGACGGGCCCTTCGTGCTCGCCGGCTGGAGCATGGGCGTGTCGGTGTCGTTGGAATACCTTTCGCGTAGCGGCGTGCCACGCCCACAAGGTCTGGTGCTGATGTCGGGCACGCCGACGCTCGATCATGCGCAATGGTTCCGCGAGCGAGGTGCGGCGCTGATCGAAGAGATCGCCGAGCGTGAAGTGCGTCTAGGTCTGGTCGAGGCGGCCGACCGCGACGCCGCCGCATGGACCTGGGAGGCGATCCGCGGAACCAACCAGACGCGTCTGCTGGGCGCAATCACGATACCGACACTGATCATTCACGGTCGCGACGACGCTGATTCGCCGTGGTCGCATGCCGAACTGCTGGCCGCCGGACTGCCCGACGCACGGCTGTGCGGGCTTGCCGGCATCGGCCATAGCGTGCTCAAGGACGCCACAGAGGACGTGGCGCGTGGCGTGCGCGACTTTCTGCAAAGCCTGACTCTGACGGGGAAACGATGAGAAGCGAAGATCTGATCCATTGGTGCGCGCCCGCGCGCACGGTTTTCGGCTGTGGCACACGCGCCGACCTGCCTGCGCTGCTCGCGCGCATGGGCTATCGCAGCGGCGTGCTGGTGACTGACACCTTTTTTACCGGACACACGCCCTGGGTGCGCGAGTACGTCCAAGCCGCCACTGCACTGGGTATCCGCACCCATGTTTATGCTGGCGGCGAGCCCGATCCGACGACGGTGCTGTGCGACACGGCCACGGCCGAGATCCGCGACGCGCTGGGAGACGAGCGCATCGATCACGTGATCGCGCTCGGCGGAGGTAGCAACATCGATCTGGCCAAGGCCTTGTGTCTGACGCTGATCGACGGTCGCCCCATCCGAGAATTCGCGGGCGCGCTCGCGGCACAGCCGCAGGCCCTGCCGCTGGTGGCTCTGCCGACCACCGCAGGCACCGGCTCGGAGGCCACGCCCGGTGCGATCCTGATTGATCCTGACAACGCCACCAAGGTCGCGGTGATGGACAACGTCCTGCGCCCGGTGATTGCATTGATCGACCCCGAGTTCACCTACACCTGCCCGCCGCGCGTCACGGCCGATGCCGGTATCGACGCGCTGACCCATGCGGTCGAGTCGTACATGACCATGGATTCGGCCGAATTCGATCGTGGTGGCAACCCCGATCCGGGCTACAGCGGACGTTCTTCGCTAACGATGATGTTTGCGCGTGAGGCCATCCGCCTGTGCGGCCTGTATCTTGAGCGCAGCTATACCCACGGCGATGACCGCGAAGCGCGCATCGGCATGGCTTACGCGAGCTACTACGCCGCGCTGTCCTACGGCAGCGCCGGACTCAACGCGGTACATGGCATCGCCTATGCGGTGGCTGGTCAGACCCACAAGTCGCACGGCAGTACCAACGCCGTGATGCTGCCCTATGTGCTGGACGCGATGCGCGAGGTACGTCGCGCCGAATTGATCGACGTTGGCCGCATGTTCGGGCTGAGCGGCGACGACGACGCGGTGCTGCTCGAGACGCCGCGGCGCATGCGACAGGTTGTCGCCAGGCTCGACATTCCCGCCGATCTGGAACGTTTTGGCATCGCGCGTGAGGACATCAACCAGCTCACAGAAGATGCGCTCGGCGTGGTCCGTCTGGCCAGGGCCTTTCCGGTTGCCGACGTGCCTGCCAGCTATCGTCGCATCGTCGATGCAGCTTGGCATGGCCGGCTCGTTGCCGACGCCTGAGCCCCGCGCAGGAAATCGCGGTGCGTGCCGGAAATCCTCCCCGTCACGCACCGCCGCAGGAGCTTCGAGCACTCATCGAACGCCTTCGATGCCCCGGCCCGTCGCTGGGGTTTTTCGTCGATACAGTTTTCCGAAAGCGATGAATACAAAGTGGAGTTTCTCCTTGACTGCAATTGCCTTGGCAACTAATATATCAGTCATATATACGCCACGGAGGTGACCCGACATGATGACCGAGAAGCAACGCAAGTTCCGGGAGCAGTACAAGGCCGACATCAGCCCGATGTACAACGGCCTGTTGCACATCATCGTGATGTACGGTGTGGGCATTGCCGCGATCTGGTACTCCGCGAGCCAGATCGAGAATCTGGGCTGGGAATGGCTGATCGCGGTGCCGGTATTCATCGCCGGCAATTTCGTCGAGTGGTTCATGCACCGCTACGTGATGCACAAGCGCATCAACGTGTTCGGCCTGCGCCAGATTTATGAGCGCCACACGCGTCAGCACCACCAGTACTTCACCGACAACGAACCGACCATTGACACCACGCGCGAATTCCGGATCGTGTTCTTCCCGTGGCGCGTGCTCGCCACGCTGGGTGCGGCCGGTCTGCCTCTGGCCTTCATCGCCGGCTGGTTGTTCGGGCCGAACGCGGGCTACGTCCTGTTCATGACTATGGTCGCGCAATACCTGACCTATGAGACTTTCCACTATTGCTGCCACTGCCATGACAACTGGTTCGTGCGTAACATGCCCTTCATCAACACCATCCGTCGTCATCACACGGCGCATCACAACCAGGGGATTATGATGAAGTACAACATGAATCTCACCTTCCCGATCGCCGACTGGTTCATGGGCACCAGCGACCTCGATCGGGGGCTGCTGGGCACGCTGTTCAACGGCTACGACGAGTCGCACGTGAAGAAGGACCTGCGCCCCATCATCGAGCGCTTCCGTGTCGATGATTCACGAGTCACTCTGGACGGCCCGGAGTTGACTGGGGAAGAGCAGCAGGCGATCGACGGCGCTTTGGCTCGGTGAGAAGATGGATCAGCAGAGAAACGCCGGCCAAGGGCCGGTGTTTTTTTTATGAACTCGCTTTTCCATGCAGAGACGCCTAACGATTTTTTAGCGGGCAGCGCGCAGATGGGCTGCCGCTCATCGGTCAGCCCAGTGCGGCCTCAGGGTCGCCTGTGATTCGGACTGGTGCCGGAGCAGGACGGATCTTCAAACGAGTGCCAGAGGTCGACGCGGGTTCTGCTTTATTCTGAAGTCTTTAAAGACGGCTCTCTAAGCTCGTCTCCGTGACTTACGTTTATTGCATGCCACTCCGTGCGTTTTTGGCGCTGTTCCTGCTGCTGGCCACGACCCTCGCCATCGCTGATCGGGCGGCGCCGGAAGCAGCCAGTGGTTTCGGCGAGGTGTCCGTTGCGCGCTCGTCTCAGGCGATGGTCGTGACGGCCCATCCTCATGCGTCCGAGGCTGCAGCGTTGGTGTTGCGCTCCGGTGGCAGCGCGGTGGATGCGGCGATTGCCGCGGTTCTGGTGCTCAATGTCGTCGAGCCGCAGTCGGCTGGCATCGGTGGTGGGGCGTTCCTGCTGCATTTCGACGCTTCGCAGGCGCGAACGGTGGCTTGGGATGGGCGTGAAACCGCTCCTGCCGCAACCGACGGGGCGCTGTTCCTGCGCGATGGCGAGCCAATGCCGTTCTTCGAGGCGGTGGTCGGTGGTCGCGCGGTTGGCCCGCCGGGCCTGCTGCGCATGCTTGAGGCGGCGCACCGCGAGGCCGGCAAGCTGCCCTGGGGGCGCTTGTTCGTGACCGCCATCGAACTGGCCGAGCGGGGCTTTGCGGTCTCGCCACGCCTGCATGCACTGCTCGATGGCGACCGCTTCCTGCGTGACGATCCGGCTGCGCGTGCCCTGTTCTACCGGCCCGACGGCGGTGCGCTGCCGGTCGGTCAGCGTCTGCACAATCCGCAGCTCGCTGCGGTGCTGCGACGGGTCGCTGCCGAGGGCGCGGATGCGCTGTACCGGGGCGACATTGCGCGCGACATCGTCGCAACGGTGCGCCGGGAGCCGTCGCCGGGCGTATTGACCGAAGCCGATCTGGCTGCGTGGCGGCCCGTGCGTCGCGAGGCTTTGTGTGGCGCCTACCGCAGCTACCGTGTGTGTGGCATGCCGCCACCCAGTGCCGGTGGAGCTGCGGTGCTGGCGCTGCTTGGTGTGCTGCAGCGTTTCGAACTCTCCGCGCTCGATGCGGATTCGGCCTTCGTCACGCATCTGTTCAGCGAAGCCGGCCGGCTGACCTATGCCGACCGCGATGTCTGGTTCGGCGATCCGGCGTCGATGACTCTGCGGCCGGAAGCATTGCTGGATGCGGACTACCTTCGCCGTCGCGCCGAGAGCATCGCGTTGTCAGCCAGCATGGGTCGAGCGGCCGCGGGGCGACCTGCTGCGGTCGGCGAAGTACCAGACGCGCACGCGCCCGAGCGGCCCGCCACCACGCATGTCTCCATCGTCGATGGCCGGGGCAACGCGGTCGCGTTGACTGCCTCGATCGAGAACGCCTTCGGTTCGCGCCGCATGGTGCATGGCTTCCTGCTCAACAACCAGCTCACCGACTTTGCCTTCCGTCCTGCGCGTGCCGACGGCGTGCCGCATCCCAACCGTGTCGTGGCCGGGCGGCGGCCGCTCAGCTCGATGGCGCCGACCATGGTGTTCGACGCAGATGGCCGGCTCCACGCCGTGCTCGGCTCGCCGGGAGGCAGCCGCATCATCAACTACGTGGCGGCGACGCTGGTGGGCCTGCTGGATTTCGGTCTTTCGCCCGAGGTGCTGCTGTCACGTCCCCATGCCGGCAGCCGCAACGGACCGACCGAGGTCGAGGACACGCCCGCGGGGCGCGCGCTGGGCGAGCGACTGCGCGCCTTCGGGCATGAGGTGGTGGCGCGCCCCATGACCAGCGGCACGGCGCTGATCGTGCGCGATGCGGAGGACTGGCTGGGCGCCGCCGATCCGCGCCGCGAGGGCGTGGCGCTGGGCGTCAGCCGCGCAGCGCCGGATTGAGCGTGTAGGTGCCGGTGATCTTCGCCTCGGCCAGCACGTGACCGGCGATCGCCGCGCGCACGTCGGCGCCGGTGAAGCGGC
>JBFHJY010000123.1:0-6693 GCA_041595655.1 Azoarcus sp. | reverse complement strand
TGCAGCGGGTGGCCGGAGGCTTCTCGGTACTGGCTTTCGAGCAGGGTGAGGTCGCACAGCCCAAGCCGGCGATGGTGCAGCGCATCTGTGCCTTGCGCGGTTCAGAGGCTTTGCCGCGCATTCCGTAGATACATTCCGTAGATACATAAGCGCAGCGCATGTGACATCCAGCGGATGGTTGCGCCGTATGGTGGATGCGCTGCGCTTATCCACCACACCAAACCCGCGACCTACGAACCTCCCACGATCTCCCGCGCGATGGCCGCGATGCCCTGCGGGCTCAGATCCTCGCTGATGACCTTGCGCGCATCGGCAAAATTCACGTAGTTGTGGTTCTGCGAGCGCTTGTAGAGCGGGTCGTAGTGCAGGTCGATGAATTCGCCGAACAGTTCGGGCAGCGCGTGCCCGGCGGCTAGCTGCTTCCAGCGCTCCAGCGTCTCGTTGCTCTGCAGGCCGTGCAGGCAGTCGATGCGTTGCTGCAGCAATGCGATGTCGTCGCCCAGATAGGCGTAGTCGCGTACCAGGAATTCCAATCGTGCCTCGCGCGTCGCCTCGATGCTGACGCAGGGGGCTGCACGCATCGCGACGATCATTGCCTCGGGCAGATGGATGCGACCGATCTTGCGGCTTTCGGCTTCGACGTAGACCGGACGTTGCGGGTCGAGCGCGGACAGTGCGCTGAACAGCTGCGTCTCGAACCACTTCTGCGGCGGCTGACCGCGGTCGGGCAGGGCGCCGAGGACGGAACCCTTGTGGGCGGCCAGGTCTTCGAGATCGATGACCTGCTCGCCGAGTTCGGCCAGCGCTTCGAGCACGCGCGTCTTGCCGCTGCCGGTGGGGCCGCCGACGACGCGGACGTCGAACTTCTTCGGCAGTTGCTCGAGTTCGGCGATGACGTGACGCCGCCAGTTCTTGTAGCCGCCCTCGAGCTGGCAGGCATCCCAGCCAACCATGCGCAGCCAGCTGACGAAAGCACCACTGCGTTGCCCGCCGCGCCAGCAGTACACCAGCGGACGCCAGTTCTTTGGCTTGTCGGCAAATTGTTCGCGCAGATGGCGGGCGATGTTCTCGGCCACCATCGCCGCGCCGACGCGCCGGGCTTCGAAGGCCGACTGCTGCTTGTAGATGGTGCCGACGACGGCGCGTTGTTCGTTGTCGAGCACCGGGCAGGAAAGCGCGCCGGGAATGCGGTCGTCCTCGAACTCGGCCGGGCTGCGCGCGTCGATGATGTCGTCGAAGGCGCCGAGGTCGGCGATGGTGGCGATGCCTTTTTTCATGGGGTGATTGCGGGTTGGCAAGGCATGGATTGTCGCATGGGGAGCCGGTGGGTCGCGATGAACGCGGCGGTGCTACGCTACGTTACTGCCTGCGTCGCATTTCGCCGGAGGCTCAACGCGACCGGCCCGACCTACCTGAGCATCGGCTCCAGCTTGTCCCACACGTTGTCGAGAATCAGGTGCTGGGCTTCGGCGGTGGGGTGGATGCCGTCTGGCAGGAAGTGCCCGGGCTGATCGGCGAAGCCGTCGAGCAGCATCGGCAGCAGCGCCGAACTCGTGCGCTCGGCCACCTCGTCGAAGGTCTGCGCGAAGCGGCGGGTGTAAGCCGGGCCGTAGTTCGGAGGCATCTCCATGCCGATCAGCAGCACGCTGGCGCCGGCCCGTTGCGCGGCTGTTATCATCGTTTCGAGATTCTCGCCCATGAGTTGCGGACGCAGGCCGCGCAGGCCGTCGTTGGCGCCCAGCTCCAGCACGAAGATGTCCGGCTGGTGCTGTTCAAGCGCCGCGGGCAGACGGGTCAGCCCGCCGGCCGTCGTCTCTCCGCTGACGCTGCCGTTGACGACCTTGTGCGGGAACCCTTTTTCCTCCAGCCGCGTCTGCAGCAGCACCGGCCAGGCTTCGTGCTGTGCGAGCTGGTAGCCGGCCGACAGGCTATCGCCCCAGATCAGGATGGTGGCGGCCTGGGCGGTGCCCGACACGATGACGAACAGGAAGGTCGCAATGGATCGAAGCAGCATCGAATTCAGTTCTCCGGTAGTGGAAGTGTGTGGACTGACCAAGCAGGTGCCGGCTGCCGATGGCGTGCTGACCATCCTCGACGATATCGGGTTTTCGGTGGCACGCGGCGAATCGGTGGCGATCGTCGGAGCCTCCGGGTCGGGCAAGTCCACGCTGCTGGGATTGCTCGCCGGGCTGGATGTTCCGAGCGGCGGCTCGGTGAAGGTGGCCGGCGCGGCGATGTTCGACCTGGACGAGGATGCGCGTGCGCAGCTGCGTGCAGCCAACATCGGCTTCGTGTTCCAGTCCTTCCAGCTGCTGCCGGCGCTGACGGCGCTCGAGAACGTGATGCTGCCGCTGGAGCTTGCGGGGGTCGCCGATGCGCGTGAGGTCGCCATGCAGTGGCTGGAGCGGGTGGGCTTGGCCGCCCGCAGCAAGCATTATCCGAAACATCTTTCCGGCGGAGAACAGCAACGTGTCGCGCTGGCGCGCGCCTTTGCGCCGGACCCGCAGCTGCTGCTGGCCGACGAGCCCACCGGCAACCTGGACGCCGCCACGGGTGCGGCCATCATCGAACTGATCTTCTCGCTCAACCTCGAGTCCGGCACCACGCTGATCCTCGTCACCCACGACGAGGCGCTGGCCTCGCGCTGCGGGCGTGTGCTGCGCATGAGCGCCGGCAGGCTTTCCCAGGAGGGTGCTGTCGCGGTCGAATAACGGTTTCGCTGTTCGCGTCGCGTTGAACCTGGCGGCGCACCCGCGATCAGTCTGATGAGTGCCGGCGTCGAGGGCAACGGCATGTGCATCCGCTTCGAGCTAATGCGTACATCGTTCTGACCGCGTGCGGCGGACGGTTCTTGAGCACGCGATGCTCGCCGGTGGCGGATGCGGCGTGTTGTACATATTCAACAAGGAGGCCGCGCATGTCGACTTCTCATGCTGCATCCGGCGAACTGATCGACATTTCGGCGTTGCCCGAGGGCGGTGAGGCCAGCGACTCGAAGACGCTCGTGCGCGCCGATCACATCGAGGTATTCCGCCTGGTATTGCCTGCCGGGAAAATCCTCCAAGAGCACACCGCCGCCGGATCGATGACGATCCAGTGTCTCACCGGTCTGGTCGAGCTCGATGCACACGGGCGCACGCAAACACTGCGTCCCGAGACTCTCGTATATCTCGCCGACGCCCAGCCGCATGCGGTCAGGGCGCTGGAGGATGCTTCTCTGCTGATCACCATCTTCCTGCACCGAAGCTGATGGACGAAGGGGGCGGCACCGGTCTTCATGCGTTCTTGCTGCGCATCAAGGCCGGGAGCGGATCTTCAAGCGACCATGCCTGAACGAATCACTCATGATCACCGAATGAGCCGACCACCGGGCGAACGGATGCCGGTCGAGAATCCCAAGGAGATGCAAATGAAGACCCCGCTAACGACCTTGCTGGCCTCCACCCTCGCAGCCGCCGTGATGGCGGTGGCGCTTGGCGTGCCGGTGGCCGCGGCACAGAGCGTCGCGCACGATCACGCCGCTGCGACGCCGCACGAACTGACCCTGAATCAAGGCCGCAAATGGGCCACCGACGAGCCGCTGCGCGCCGGCATGAGCCGAATCCGGAATCTCGTCGAGCCGCAGCTCGACGCTGCGCACGCCGACAAGCTCACGCCAGCGCAGTATCGCGAACTTGCCGTACAGGTCGAGACCGAAGTCGGCAGCATCGTCGCCAACTGCAAGCTTGAACCCGAGGCCGATGCGATGCTGCACCTGCTGATCGCCGACCTCACCGCAGCCACCGACGCCATGTCAGGCAACAACGCCAAGGTGCGTCCGGCGCTCGGCATGGTCAGTGTGGCCGAAACGGTCAATCAGTACGGCAGCCACTTCGATCACCCGGACTTCACGCCCATCGGGCATGTTCACTGAAGGAGCAGGGGCCAGTCGTGACAGTCACGATTCCTCTGCCGCTGCTGTCGCATGGTGCCGTTCACCCACTACGAGGCGCTGACCTTGCGCAGCGTCCGTGTGCTGCGCATGACGACCGCAGGGCTGGGCGATGCGCTGCTGGTCGGGGCGTGATCATTCCTCCGGCCGCAGCGGCTCGATCTTGAGTTGGTCGAGCTTCCACAGCCAGCTGCCGTCGGCCTGGCGGCGCGCGATCTCGGTGGAGATGTTGCCGTTGGGTTGGCGTGAGGTGGTCATCGCGAGGTCGCCGTGCACGATGGGCTTCATCTGGCTGACCGGCGGGAATTCGCGCCGCTTGGCCAGCACGCGGGTGTAGAAGGCGCTAATCTCCTCGTGGCCGCTGGCCACCGGCTCGCCGACGGCGAGCACGGCGTCGGGTTCGTACAAGGCCACCAGGCCTTCCACGTCGCCCGCGTTGGCGCGCTCGATGAACAGTCGCGCGAGATCTTCCGGATTCTGTGCCTTTTCCATTCTTCCTCTCCTGTTCTGGCGCTCAGCGCAGCCGTGTGCCGGTGCCGTCGTGCACCGAGACGTTCACCGGGATGCCGTTCTGCACGCTCTCCGAGACGGTGCAGAACGGCTCGAACTGCGCCAGCGCACGTTCAACATGATTCAGCGTAGCAGCGTCCGCGGACAGCCGGATGTCGACGTCGATGGCGGTGACGCGCAGGCGGCCGGCCTCGTTCCGCTCAACCGTACATTCGGCGGAGGCGGTAATGCCCTGGGCGTCCTGCCGGTACTTCGACAGCGCGAAGAACAGGCTGGCCGACAGGCAGTAGGCGACGCTGGCTGCCAGCAGCTGCTCCGGGGCGGGGGCGCTGTCATCGCCGATGGGCTGCGGTTCGTCCATGGCAAAGGGCGTGAAGGCGGCCCCGAAATCGACGTCGAAACGGTAGCGGTCGGTCTGCGTCATCGTGACGCGGGGTCGGTCGGTCATCGGTGTTCTCCGTTCACATGGCGCGCAGCGCGGCGGCTGCTGCCGCACAGCCCGAGCGTACTGCGGACTCGAGGGTGGCGGGGTAGGGTGATTCGAGGTAGTCGCCGGCCAGCCACAGGCCTGCCACCGGCGTGCGTGCGCCGGGACGCGCCAGACCGGTGGTGCAGGCGATGGTGGCACGTTTCTCGGTGATGGTCATGGTCCACGCCGGTGCCGGCAGTCTGCGCACCAGCTGGCGTTCAAGCTGCTGCAGCACGGCCAGCTCGAGTTCCTCGCGTGTCAGGTCGCCATGCGGTCCGCTGGCGCTGATGACGCAGGCGATCAGGCCGGCCTCGCCAGCCAGCGCGCCCCGGTCGAAAGCCCACTGCGCCGGGCCGCCACTCAGACCGACCATCGGATGCGACAGCTTGACGCCGTCCCCGAGCGCGAGATAGACGGTGGTGATCGGTTCGTGGCGCAGCGCATCGATGTCGGTGGCCAGTTCCGAGCAGCTGCCGGTCGAGCGCAGCAGGGCGCCGGCGTGGTAGGGCGCGGTGGCGATCACGACCTGGTCATAGCGACGCTTCGTGGACGAGTCGCCGACCAGCGCGAAGCCCTCTTCGCCACGCAGGATGCCGGTGATGGTGGTGCCGGTCTCGAGCCGGCCGCGCCGGGTGGCCAGATAACGCGCGGCCTGCACCGGGAAGAGCTCGGTAAGGTCGGTGCGCGGCAGCAGCAAGTCACTGGCCGAGGCGCTGCCGCCCAGGCTGTCGCGTAGCACGTTGGCAAAGACCTGCGCCGAGGCCTCATGCGTATGGGTGTTGAGCGCGGCGATGCACAGCGGCGCCCACATCAGCTCGATCAGACGTGAGGCTTGTGCCGTCTCGTGCAGTAGTTCGCTCACCGTACGGTCGGGTTCGATACGCCAGTTGCGGTGCTTGAGGTGCCGCATCAGGCGCAGCATTGCCCGGCGCTCGGCCCAGCTCAGTCCCTGCGCGCGCAGCAGGCCGAGCGCCAGATGCAGCGGTGCCGGCAGGCGCGCCGCGATCAGCTGCAGATCGCCCGGCGTGACTAACGTCAGCGGCAGGCGCAGCATGGATTTGGGTGACTGACCGGTGATGCGCATCAGCCGCGCCAGTTCGGTATAGGCGCCGATCAGGATGTGCTGGCCGTTGTCGACGCGATGGCCGTCCTTGACCACCACGCGCGCGCGTCCGCCCAGCGTGTGAGAGCGTTCGAACAGCGTGACCTGCGCGCCGCCGCGGGTCAGTTCGACCGCACAGGCGAGCCCCGCGTAGCCGCCGCCGATGACTGCGACTTTCTGCATCAGCGGTTCTTCCACCAAGAGGAGATGGCCAGCTTCAGCTTGAGGCCGGAGGACAGCCGCGGGGGAGTGCCGAGGACGCGGTAGCCGCCCGCCACGATGTCATCGAGCAGGCGGCGGTAGATTGCGGCCATGATCAGGCCAGGGCGCTGGGTGCGGCGGTCGGCAGCGGGCAGTTCGACCAGCGCGCGTTCGTAGAAGTCCTCCGCGCGTTGCGCCTGGAAGGCGAACAAGTCATTCATCTGTGCGGTGTGGCGACCGGCGAGGATGTCTTCCTCGGTGACCCCGAAGCGGGCCAGTTCGTCCTGCGGCAGATAGATGCGGCCCCGCCGCGCGTCGTCGCCGACGTCACGCAGGATGTTGGTGAGCTGGAAGGCCATGCCCAGATCGTGGGCGTAGCGCAGCGTGCGTCGGTCGGTGTAGCCGAAGATCTCGGCGGAGAGCAGGCCGACCACGCTGGCGACTCGATAGCAGTACAGCTGCAACTGCGTGAAGTCCACG
>JBFHJY010000122.1:0-6782 GCA_041595655.1 Azoarcus sp. | reverse complement strand
GCTGCTTGCCCGGAACGCTGATGAACAGGCTTTCCTCTCCGCTGCTGTTGTGGCTGCGACGCAACCTGAGTTGCGCCAGCGCATAAGGCTTCAGGCGCGCGCAGGCGCGCGGGCGTTGTCGTGGGATGCCGTCAATGACCGCTTTTCCCACGCCTTGCTCGACGTCTGGGAGCGTCACAGGCGTGGGGACGACGAGGCATGTCATGTTAGCCGAGGTGTGTCATGACCCGAGTGCGTGCAGTGTTCATTTCCGATGTGCATCTCGGTACTCGAGCCTGCCAGGCCGATAGCCTGCTGGAGTTCCTGCGGGAGTACGAGTCGGATCATGTCTATCTGCTCGGCGATATTGTCGACTTCTGGGCAATGAACCGCAGCATCCAGTGGGCTGCGTCGCACAACACGGTGGTGCAGAAGGTTCTGCGCAGGGCGAGGCATGGTGCTCAGGTGATCTTCGTCCCGGGCAATCATGACGAAGCTTTGCGCGAGTATGTCGGGGAGTCCTTCGGGGATATCCGTGTCGAGAGCGAGTGGATACATGTCGCAGCGGATGGCCGGCGTTATTGGCTCATCCACGGTGATCAGTATGATCAGGTCACCCGTCATCATCGGTGGGTTGCGTTGCTTGGTGATGTTGCCTACAACGCCCTGGTGCGCATCAACCTGCTGATTTCGAGGGTCCGCCGGCTGTTGCGAAGACCGGGCTATTGGTCGCTGGCAGGCTACGCCAAGCAGAAGGTCAAGAAGGCCGCAAGTTTCATCTTCGATTTCGAGGATGCGATTGCCCACGCGACCCGCCAACGCGGACTCGATGGCGTGATCTGCGGGCACATCCACTGGCCAGCCGACCGGGAGGTAGGTGGTGTGCGTTATCTGAACTGCGGCGATTGGGTCGATACCTGCAGCGGCATCATCGAGCATCTCGATGGTCGCATCGAGGTCGTACGCTGGGGGGCTTCAGTTGAGAGGGCTCGCCTTCTGACGGAATCGCTGGTCGCCGGCGGGGCGGAGCAACCCGTTGCCGCGGAGGAGCGTTCCTCCGCCTGAGCAAGTCCATGCTCAGTGACTTCGTGGTCTGGCTCGGGCAGAATGGGTCGGTTTTTCCGACGGTGTCCGAGCATGCATGTGGATGTCCTGATCGTAGGTGGCGGATTGGCTGGCGCGAGTCTCGCCGTGGCTTTGCGCCGAAGCCGCCTGCGCGTCGCGCTGGTCGAGGCACGCGCTCCACAGCGTCCGTCCGGGCTCGATCAGCGCATCTATGCGGTCAGCCCCTCGAGTCAGGCGTTTCTTGCGCAGAGCGGAGTCTGGGAGCACCTCGATGCTGCCCGCATGGTCGGCGTGGCGGGCATGGCGATTCACGGGGACGCCGGCGGGCGGCTGGACTTTTCGGCATACGATGCCGGACTGTCCGAGCTTGCATGGATCGTCGAATCCTCCTTGATGCACCTCGAGCTGTGGGAAACCCTGCGGCGGCAGCACAACGTGTCCTTGCTGTGTCCGGCGAGCCCCGCTCATCTCGATGTCGATGCGTCCGGTGTCCGGCTGCGTATCGAAGATGGGCGCAGCGTGCAGGCACGGCTCATCGTGGCTGCAGACGGAGCGAGTTCCTGGGTTCGTCAGCAACTCGGCATAGCACGCAGCATATCGCCATATGGCGAGCTCGGAGTGGTCGCCAACTTCCGCTGCGAGCGACCACATCGCAGGATCGCCCGGCAGTGGTTCCGGGATGACGGCGTGCTGGCGTGGTTGCCACTGCCCGGTGATGCGATCTCGATGGTGTGGTCAACCGCGGAGGCGCATGCCCGTGCCTTGCTTGATCTCGACGCTGCTGCGCTTGCCGAAACGGTCGCGGCAGCAGGAGGGCATGAGCTCGGGGCCTTGCAAGCCGAAGGGGCCGCGGCCGGATTTCCGTTGCGCCTGCTTCGGGTTGAGGAGACCGTGCGACCGCGCGTGGCTTTGATCGGTGATGCCGCGCACACCATTCACCCCCTGTCCGGACACGGTATCAACCTCGGCTTCAGTGATGCGGCAGCACTCGCGGCGAAGCTGTTGGCGCTGCCCGAATGGCGCGACCCGGGCGACTACGCTGTGTTGCGCGCCTATGCCCGTGAGCGTGCCGAAGAACCTGCCTTGTTGCAGGGTGTGACGCACGCGCTCAACCGTATGTTCGTGGCCGACAGCGCAGTGCTTCGAGCAATGCGCAATCAAGGGATGAACCTTGCTGCGCGATTGCCGGTCCTAACCAACTCTTTGATCCGCTACGCCACCAGCGGTCGATTCTGAAAACGGAGAATTTGATGACCATTGCATTTCCGCGCGCGCTTGCATGCGCGCTCGTCCTGTCTACGGCGTCTGCCGCGAATGCCAGCGAAGAGGCTGTCCACAAGGCGATGGAAGCTTTCATCGGCAAGCCCGCGGTCGAGGCCGTGCGCCAATTGCCGTATGCCGGCCTTTATGAGGTCCAGCTCGACAGCGGCGAGTTGATTTACACCGACGACAAGGTGAGCTTCATCATCGACGGCCGCATCATCGATACCGCGCGTCGTGTTGACGTGACCGAGCAGCGGCTCAACGAACTTTCTGCAATCGACTTCTCCGTCCTGCCGCTGGACAACGCCATCAAGCAGGTGCGAGGCAATGGCGAACGCATCCTTGCGTCTTTCGAGGATCCGAACTGTGGTTACTGCAAGCGGCTCGGTTCCGAGCTCGCGCAACTCGACAACATCACCGTCTATACCTTCCTGTACCCGCTGCTGGGGCCGGATTCGGACGTAAAGGCGCGTAATATCTGGTGTGCGAAGGATCGGGCGAAAGCCTGGAACGACTGGATTCTCGACAACCGGGAGCCGCAGGCTGCCGACTGCGATACATCTGCCATCGAAGCCAACGTGGCGTTGGGGCGCACCCTGCGTGTGCAGGGCACTCCGACCCTGTTCTTTGCTGACGGACGCAGGATAGGCGGGTTCATGCGCGCGCCTCAGCTCGAGCAGGTGTTCGCAGACGTCAAGTGAAAGAAGGCCGGGATGTCCCGGCCTTCTTTCATTGTTCCGGCTGCATGCCTTTGGGCAACAGAACCCACATCCTTCCTTGCTGGCGCATGCGTCCGGCCTGTTGGCCGGCCTGCTGGCCCGTGCCCCAGTAGAAGTCTGCGCGTACCGCGCCGCGGATCGCGCTACCGGTATCCTGCGCCATCATCAGCCGTTGCAGAGGGCGGTCGGACAGCGGGTGGGTGGTGTCGAGGAACACCGGTGCGCCAAGCGGAATGAATCGCGGATCGGCGGCGATGCTGCGGCCCGGTGTGAGCGGAACCCCGAGCGCTCCTACGGGACCCTCTCCGGTCAGTGGCAACTCGCGGAAGAAGACATAGCTTGGGTTGGCGTGCAGCATTTCATCCATGCGTGACGGATTTTCCTGCGCCCAGGTCCTGATGCCCTGCATCGAGGCCTGTTCCAGGGCGAGTTCGCCTCGATCGACCAGCCAGCGCCCGATCGAGGCGTAAGGGTGTCCGTTGTGCTCTGCATAGCCGATTCGCGCGCGCGTGCCATCCTCCAGGCTGATCTGCCCCGAGCCCTGCACCTGCAGGAAGAACAGGTCGATGGGATCGTCTGCCCAGAACAGCACCTGTGCAGGGAAGGCATCGCCCATCTCGGCGATCTCGCCGCGTGACCAATACGGTACGAGGCGGTTGCCCACCAGACGGCCACGCAGTCGCATGTGGCGCAGATCGGGGTGCTGGTCGGCCAGGTCGACCGAGATCATGTCGCTGGGAGGAGCGTGTACAGGCCAGCGGTGCTGCGCGCTGCGTTGCCGGCTGCCGGTGATGACCGGTTCGTAATAGCCCGTGACGAGGCCTTCATGGCTGTGGTCGGCATTGACGGCTTGCCATGGCGTGAAATGCTGTTCGAAGAACCGCCGAACCTGCCGGCCCGATGGCTTGGCACCCAGTGCATCGGCGGCCGCGCATGCTTCGCGCCACGCAGGCCGCTGGCCGATGGCCCCGCAGCTCTGCCGCAGGGCCGGCCAGACCTCCGCGTGACGATCCGACGACCATTCCGGCAAGGCCGACCACGGAGCCTCCTGCAAGGGAGCTGCAGGGGGCGGCGGCGGCGCTTCGGCTCCGGGGCAGACCGGGCAGATCGGACAGACCGGCGGCGGGCATTGGTTCGCCGCTGCTGACGATGCTGCAATCAACAGCAGCGACGTGATCAGGGCACGTACGGACAGTGGATTCATGGATGCTTCGGGTAAACTTAAGAGGTTGTGCAATCACAGTATACGGGCCGCTCGATGCCCGGTGGAGCCGAACATGTGGGTGATTCTTCTCGAGGCTGCAATCGCCGTGATCCTGCTTCTGCTCATCGTGTGGTTCACGCTGCCGAGCCGACGCAAGAACACGCAACAGGACGAAGACCGTAATGAATGAACTTGCAAGTTTCCTGGCACGCGCCGAGCAGCTGCTCGAGCGCGTTGAGCGACTGCTGCCCGCTGCGGCGCAGGAACCCGACTGGAAAGCCGCCGTGGCCTTTCGCTGGCGTCGGCGCGACGGGCACGCCTGGCTGCAGCCGGTGACCAAGCCTCATACCATCCGGCTGCGGGATCTGTGTGACATCGATGATCAGAAGGAGCGCATCGAGCTCAACACGCGTCAGTTCGTCGAGGGACGCTACGCCAACAACGTGCTGCTGACCGGAGCGCGGGGTACCGGCAAGTCGTCGCTGGTCAAGGCTTTGCTCAACGCTTACGCGAAGAAAGGGCTGCGTCTGATCGAGATCGACAAGGATGATCTGATCGATCTGCCGGACCTCATCGAGATGGTGCAGAACCGCCCCGAGCGTTTCATCGTGTTTTGCGATGACATGTCCTTCGAGGATGCCGAGCCCGGCTACAAGGCGCTCAAGAGCGTACTCGACGGATCGGTGTCGGCGCTGCCCGACAATGTGCTGATCTATGCGACGTCGAATCGCCGCCACCTGATGCCGGAGTATCACGACGAGAACCAGCAGGCACGCCATGTCGG
Source organism: Azoarcus sp. (assembly GCA_041595655.1). Taxonomy (GTDB): domain Bacteria; phylum Pseudomonadota; class Gammaproteobacteria; order Burkholderiales; family Rhodocyclaceae; genus Pseudazoarcus. The sequence continues at coordinate 1,768 of JBFHJY010000122.1, read as the reverse complement.
CGGCGAACTGCATCCGGGCGAGGCCGTGGAGGAAAAGGTGTCGCTGTCCGAGCGCTTCGGCATGTGGATCTCCTTCTATCCCTTCTCGCAGGACGAATACCTCGAAATCGTCGGCCACTGGCTCAAGGCTTACGGCATGGACCGCAAGGCCATCGAAGCGGCCCGCCCCGAGGCCTTGCAATGGGCTCTGCAGCGCGGGTCGCGCTCAGGTCGTGTTGCCACGCAGTTTGCGCGCGATTACGCCGGCCGCGCCGGGCTGGTGTGAGCGCGTGAGCAAGCGCGTCGAGGTCGCCGCCGGCATCATCTTCCGCGAAGACGGTGCCTTTCTGCTCGGTCGTCGTGCTCCCGGCACCTTCTATGCCGGCTACTGGGAGTTTCCCGGAGGCAAGGTCGAGGCGGGGGAGGATGCGGCCGGTGCGCTGGTCCGCGAGCTGGATGAGGAACTCGGCATCCGGGCGCGTCGTGTCGAACCGTGGATCGTCCGTCGGCATGACTACGAGCACGCCTGCGTGACGCTGCGGTTCTTCCGTGTGACGGCGTGGGAGGGCGAGGTGAACGATCATGTGCACGACGCCCTCGCCTGGCAGTTTCCGGGGCGCTGCGAAGTTTCGCCGATGCTGCCCGCCAACGGCCCCGTGCTGAAGGCATTGTCGCTGCCGTCGTTCATGGGCATCACGCATGCGGGCGAAATTGGCGTGCAGGAGCAGCTGCGGCGCATTGCGCGCGCGCTGGACGATGGTCTGCGGCTGATCCAGTTGCGTGAGCCCACCATGTCATCCGAGGTCTTGCTCGGCTTCGTGCGCGAGGTGGTGTCGCTCGCGCATGCCCGCGGCGCGATCGTTGTGTTGAATGGCAATGCTGCGGTTGCACGTGCTGCCGGTGCCGACGGAGTACATCTGAGAAGTGCCGATCTGGCCGCTGCGCAGCAGCGTCCCGACTTCGACTGGGTCGGTGCATCCTGCCATGATCGCGCTGAGCTCGAGCGCGCTGCGGAGCTGGGGCTGGACTATGCGCTGCTCGGCCCGGTGAAGCCGACGCAGACGCATCCCGGTGTCACCGGCATCGGTTGGGAGCGTTTTGCAGAACTGGCAGGCGATTTGCCGCTGCCGGTACTGGGGCTGGGCGGCCTGTCCGCCACGGAAATGGCTGAGGCGCGCGAGCACAGCGCGCACGGCATTGCGAGCATCCGCTCGGCCTGGCCGGCCTGAACGAGGCTCAGTCGCGCGAGGGCGGTTCCTCGCCGTCGGGCGGGGCGTCGAGCGGAACGCGGTAGGACTCCGAAGCCCAGGCCCCGAGATCGAGCTGGCGACAGCGTTCAGAGCAGAACGGGCGCCACCGGCTCTCGGCGGTCCATTGCACGGACTTGCCGCATTGCGGGCAACGTACGGTCAGGGTCTTGCTCTGGCTCATGTCAGATGCTGCAGAAGGTTACGCCGAACGGCACGTCGCGTTCGGTCGGGCGCGGGCGGCACAGTGTTTCCGGGGACAGGAAGCGGATGTTCAGCGCGAACTTGTTGGCACTGATCTCCGGCACCACGCGGAGTCCGCCTTCCACGCTGACACGCACCATCTGGGCGGTGCGGCCGGTCATCGTGAGCTGATGAGCGCCGCCGTGCGCCACCAGCGATTCGGTGTGACCACTGCCGCGCAGAATGCGCAACACGATGGCGGTGCCGTCGCGAATCGGCAGCATCGGCGCGATCCAGCCGTTCAGGTCGTGGCGACGCGAGACGGCGTCCCGGTTGAGCCAGTAATGGTAGGAAGGCAG
>JBFHJY010000121.1:0-6789 GCA_041595655.1 Azoarcus sp. | reverse complement strand
GTCTGGCAGCTCGTCGGGCTCATAACCCGAAGGTCGCAGGTTCAAATCCTGCCCCCGCAACCAGACAGAACAAGAAAGCCAATCACTTGACGGTGGTTGGCTTTTTTGTTTTTCCGTCAGGGCTGGCATGAGCCGGTCTGATGTCCGCTCACGGCCTCTACGGTGTTCGATTGCCGGGCGCCGGGCGCCGGGCAGTCACTGTTTTGTCCCCGACACAGGTGCGCAAACCTGTGGACAAGCGGTGGATTGGCGTCCCAAGCAGCTGAGCCGGAACGTTTCATCCGGGATGCCCGATTCGCGTGCACCCGAGCGGCGTCCGGCGCTCGGCCATCCCGGCGAAGCAGCAAACCGCATGCCGGGCAAGGGCTGGGAAGACGTCGCAAGACCCGTCACAATGGCAGGGTTCCACTACGATTACTCACGGAGAGGTCATGCAGATCCGCTCACTGACGCTCGTTGCACTCTCGCTGACCCTGGGGGCGTGCAGCAGCATGTATTACGACGCCATGGAGAAGGTGGGTGTGCATAAGCGCGACATCCTCGTCGACCGGGTCGAGGCTGCTCGCGATGCGCAAAGTGAGACGAAGGAGCAGTTCCTGACGGCGATGGAGCAGTTCCGCCAGGTGGTCGACTTTTCCGGCGGGGATCTGGAGCGCGAGTACCAGCGTCTTGACGCGACCCTGCAGCGCAGCGAGAGCGGCGCGAATGAGGTGCGTGAGCGCATCGATGCGGTCGAGACGGTTTCGGAGGCGCTGTTCGACGAATGGCGCGCCGAGCTCAAGCAGTACTCCAGCGACCGCTTGCGTGCCGAGAGCCAGCGCAAGTACGACGCAACGCGGGCGCGCTACGCGAGCCTGATCGCATCGATGAAGGCGGCGGAGGGGAAGCTCGAGCCGGTGCTCGTGCCGCTGCGGGACCAGGTGCTGTTCATGAAGCACAACCTCAATGCCCGTGCCATCGTCGGTCTGAGCGGCGAACTGTCCCGGGTGCAGGTCAACGTCGACCGTCTGGTGCGCGACATGGATGCTGCCATTGCTGAAGCCGATCGTTTCATCGCGACCTTGCAGCAATGAGGCCGTCCGCGGTCCGGATGGCGGTCCGCAGGGGATCGCGTGTCGGATCATCCCGCCGTGCGCTTCGGCGCAGAGCTTTGGCTGGTGGGTGAACATGCAACGAGGCCAACCCCATGCACGGGTTGGCCTCGTTGTATCGACCGCAGGTGGCTGCTCAGGAGGCGTGACCTGCGGTCCCGGTCGCCGAGGTGGTGTCAGGCGGCGGTGAGGTCGTCGACGGCCGCGTCCGGAGCGTTGTTCTTCACGGATTCAATACCGTTGTCGCGTGACGCGACGCTCTCGTAAGTCTGGCTGGTGCCGATCACCTGGCCATTCGTCGCCTTCAGGTTGAACATGTGCTTGCCGGACTGGGTGTCCTTACGCTCGTATCGGGCGTCATCCGGCGAGTTCTTCTTCACCGATTCGACTCCGTTCATGCAGGATGCCTTGGTCTTGTAGCCTTCACTGGCGAGGATTGCCTGTCCGTTACCGGCCTTCAGCCTGAACCGGAATTCGCCCGCCTTGTCGGTATAAACCTCGAACTTTCCAGCCATATGCATGCCTCCCTTGGCAGAGTGATGAATGCTGTTGCGCTAGCAGATTAGCACTTCCCCGCCGGCAATGACCTGTTCCGGCAGGCGGTGAAAAGTAAAAAACAGTCATCCGGGGATGGCCGACTCTCCGATGCCGGATGGGTTCGACGGCGGTGCGCTGCCAGCGCAGCGTTACCGTAACGGCGTTGCCGTGGTCGTTTCATCTCCGGACGGTCAATTCCGGTCTGGAGGGTTTTCGCGTTCGTCCGGAGGTGCGACGTGAAACACCCGGGGATCGTCCCAGTGCTCGAGCAGCAGGTGTTTGACGCGCGCCTGCCAGTGCTCGCCGAAAAGCCGCGTTTCTTCGGCGTTGGCCTCGCCACGCATGCAGCGCCGCATCAGTTCGAAGGTTTCGGGATGGGGCGGCACGCTGGACAGATCGGCGTCGGCATCGACGGCCGCGCCGTTGTCCGTGCGAGTGAAGCGGATGGCCAGCGGCTGCTGCTGTGAGCTGAAGCTCTGCAGGTTTCTCCGCGCGAACTGGCCGGCGAGGCCCTTGAAACCGCCGTCCTGGGCACTGCCGGTGAGCAGGCCGACGACGGCGGCGATCACGCCGGTCACGCCCTCGTCGAGAGCCTGCTGGAAGCTCGCCCGGATCGCTCCGCGCACCGGCAGTTCGCCCGGATACAGGTGACTCAGTGCATGGTGCGTCAGCGCGTAGGCCGAAGCCACGGTAGGGCAGGAATGGCCGGCGAGGCGGACTGCGTCAGCATAGCCATAGTCGAGTATGCCGTTCGCGGCTGAGCCGAGGAATCCTGCGAGCGGGTCGCGCACGATCAGGCGCGGTACTTCGTTGAAGAAGGCCGGGAGCTGTTCTGCGGGCATGGCGCACCCCTTTGCAAAGTGGCTATGCGCGATTGTGTTCCGGTGCATGCGGCGCGCGCCTTGATCTGACTCAGGTCGCGTCTCCCGGCGGCCATTGCTGTCGGACGCGCCGGGGCTCAGTCGCGCGGCACCGGCTCGAGGCGCAGCGGCACCGGATTGATGTAGCGGAAACCCAGGCTTTGCAGCAGGGCGATTTCCGGAAAGCCCGACGAGATCACGGTGATGAAGCCGTGCATGTCCTCCGCGGTGAAACCGGAGGCACGCATGGCATCGTTGCACATGCGGAATTCGACGCCTTCGCGGGCGAGTTCGGCCATGCGGTCGACGATGCCCTGGTAGTCCTCGTATGACTCCTTCGCGAAGACACGCAACTCGGGGCCGTGGGTGACGACGACCTTGCGTCCAGTGACGTGGCGCAGCGAGTTCCTGACGAAATCGTAGAGCACGTGCAGCTGGGTCGGGTCTTCGTAATTTACGTCGAAGACCAGATCGAGCTCGGGGTAGGGGCGCAGGTCGCTGCTGGCCGTGCCGTAGGGCGCGAAGTCCTCGGCATGGCCGAGCTGGGGCAGGATCATCAGTGCTGCGGCCACTGCGGCAAGGACATGACGGGGCCGCCGCGATGCGGTGATGCGTGATGCGTACATGTGTGCCTCCTCGCGCCGTCCGTCAGCCCGTTCCCGCCGGGGATGGGCCGTGGCCGGCGCTGTAGTCACCGTTGCAGGCGTTCAGGCGGTGTGTCGGACGAAGTGGATGAGCGGCTCGGTGCCCGGCTCGCTGCGGCTGAGTTCGAACTCGATCCGGTCGCCGGTGCGTTTCTGGATCTCGGCCAGCGCCGGATTGAGCACTTCGACCTCGAACAGCGCGAACTCGTCGTGCTCCATGAAGGACAGTTCGCCGAACATCGCGTCGCGCAGACGGGTCCAGTCCACCGGCTCGGTCGTGCCGCTGTCGGCGGCGAGCACGTAATCGTAGATCATCGCCGCCTCACGGCTCTGGAACAGGCCGACGCCTTCGACGTAGGCGTAGTCGTTTTTCTTTCCCATGGTGTTTCCGCTGAATGACAGGGCCGGGGTGCCGGCAGGTTTCGGGCGATGCTATCACGCCGACCAGGAAGAGGGCGGACCAGCCGATACAATGGTGCGGCGGGGCAGAACGACAAGGAGAGTGTGTACATGAATCAGGAAGCCCGATGGAGCGCGCGTTTCGGCGCGGTCGGCGATGAGTATCTGTTCGGAACGGCGCCGAACCGTTATCTGACGCGCCATGCAGCACTGTTCGCCGCGGGTGGTCGAGCCCTCTCGGTGGCCGACGGTGAGGGACGCAACGCGGTGTGGCTGGCCGAGCAGGGGCTGGCGGTGACGGCGGTGGAGATCTCGCCGGTGGCCTTGCGCAAGGCGCACAGGCTGGCGGCCGATCGCGGGGTCGAAGTGGACTTCCGGCAGCAGGACATGCTGGTCGCCGACTGGCCCGCGGCCGATCTGCGCGGCGCCTTCGATTTCGTCGTGGCCATCTTCATCCAGTTCGTCGGGCCGGAGCTGCGCGCGCGCCAGTTCGAGGCCCTGCGCGCCGCGACGCGGCCCGGCGGACGCATCGTGCTGCAGGGCTACACGCCGCGCCAGCTCGAATACGCGACCGGCGGTCCGGCGCAGCTCGAGAACCTGTATACCGCGGCGATGCTGCGCGAGGCCTTTGCCGACTGGGAAATCGAGGAGCTGGTGGAGTACGAGGACGACGTGGCCGAAGGCAGCGGCCATTGCGGACGCTCGGCGCTGATCGGCATGGTTGCCCGTCGACCGCAGGAGGTTGCATGAGCGAAGGAAACGCGACCGCACTGTCGATCCTCGACCTGGTGCGCATCACCGAGGGCGCGGACGCGCGCACGGCGCTGGACAACGCCCGTGATCTGGCGGCCCACGCCGAAGGCTGGGGCTACCGCCGCTTCTGGGTGGCCGAACATCACAACTTTCCGAGTATCGCCAGTGCGGCGACCTCGCTGGTGGTCCAGCACATCGCCGCCGGCACGCGCACGATCCGCGTCGGCGCAGGCGGCATCATGCTGCCGAATCACTCGCCGCTGCTCATCGCCGAGCAGTTCGGCACGCTGGATGCACTGTTCCCCGGGCGCATCGATCTGGGCCTGGGCCGCGCGCCCGGCACCGATCAGGACACGCTGCGCGCCCTGCGACGCTCACCGACGGCGTCGGACCACTTCCCGCAGGACGTGCTGGAGCTCCAGTTATTGCTCTCGCGCGAGGCCGCCAGCCGCAGCGTGCAGGCCGTACCCGGCACCGGCAGCGAAGTGCCGCTGTGGATCCTCGGCTCCAGCCTGTTCGGCGCCATGCTGGCAGCCGAGCTGGGTCTGCCGTATGCCTTTGCCTCGCACTTCGCGCCGCAGCAGTTGCTGCCGGCGCTGGAGACCTATCGTGCGCGCTTCAAGCCCTCGCGTCAGCTCGACCGGCCCCACGTCATGGTCGGCGTGAACATCATCGCCGCCGAGACTGACGAGCAAGCGCGCCGGCTCGCCACCACGCAACAGATGTCGTTCACCGATCTGGTGCGCGGCACGCGGGCGCTGAGCCGGCCGCCCATCGAAGACATCGACAGCTACTGGAACGGGGCCGAGAAGATGCACGCGCAGCGCATGCTGGAGCGCTCCATCGTCGGCGCGCCCGACACCGTGCGCAGCGGCATCGCGGCGCTGCACGCCGAGACGGGCGCGGACGAGTTGATCGTGGTGTCGGACATCTTCGACCACGCCGCGCGGCTGCGCTCGTACGAGCTCATCGCCGCCACGTAGCGTGGCTGATTCAGCCCCCGAAAATGTAGGCTGACTGCGCGCTGCCGAGTACGCGGTCGGACAGTGCGCGCCGTCCCGTGTCCGCCCCGGCAGCCCCGGCCACCACATGCAGCGGCAGCAGATGCTCTTCCTCCGGGTGCGAGGCGCGCGCCGAAGGCGCGGTTTCCCATTGCGTCAGGGCCTGCGCGCCCGCTTCGGCCGGCAGGGCGACGGCCTGCGTGAGCCACTCGTCGAAGGCCACCGAATCGGCGTCCAGCGCGGCGTTGTCGCGGCGAAAGCGTCTCATGTTGTGAAAGCTCATGCCGGTGCCGACGACCAGCACGCCCTCGTCGCGTAGCGGCGCGAGCGCACGGCCCATCGCCAGATGCTCGGCCGGGTCCAGCCCTTCGCGTAGCGACAACTGCACCACCGGAATCGAAGCGTCCGGGTCGATCAGCATGAACGGGATGAACACGCCGTGATCCAGCCCGCGTGAGTCGTCACGCGCGACGGGCAGGCCGGCGTCCGTCAGCAGCGTCATGATGCGCTCGGCCAGCACAGCATCACCGCGCGCCGGCCATTGCAGCTGGTAGGTGTGCTCGGGAAAACCGTAGTAGTCGAACAGCAGTTCGTGCTGCTCACGCGCGTTGACGGTGAAGGCGGGCGCCTCCCAGTGTGCCGAGATCACCAGCACGGCGCGCGGGCGCTGGCCCACGAGTTGCGGCACGGCGCGCAGCCAGTCGGCCATGCGATCCCAGGCGTCTGGCGGATTCCAGTCCATGAAGAAGCAGGGGCCGCCGCCGTGCGGGATGAACAGCGTGGGCATGCGTCCGGTGTTGTTCATGAGTGACTCCTTGAATGAACGAGGCCCGGACGCGCCGGGCCTCGTTATTGGCCCAGGATTGCTTCAGAGGGGCAGGCCCAGCTTGCGATCCAGCGAGGCCTCGCCGCCGCCGCGCAGGAAGATCGCCACTGCCAGCAGTGCCCACATCAGCGGGTATTCGTAGCCGCCGGCGCTCCAGAAGAATCCGTTGGGGATGTGTACCGTCATCGCCACGCCCAACAGCACGGCCACACCGAGCGCAGCCGGGCGGGTCAGCAGGCCCAGCACCAGCGCGAGGCCGCCGAAGAATTCGACGAAGCCGGCGAGGAAGGCGAACACTATGCCCGGCTCCATTCCCATGCTGCCGGCGAAGAACTGACCGGTCGCTTCCAGCCCGTGTCCGCCGAACCAGCCGAACAGCTTCTGGGCGCCGTGCGGCATCAGCAGCAGGCCGGTGGTGATGCGGACGATCGGCCAGGCCAGCGGCGCCAGACCGTCAAGACTGTGGCCGATGCCGGCCAGTGCGGAAGTGTTGGTGCTCATCTGCGTTGCTCCTGTCGGGTTCGTTGCTTGTTATGTGTTGCTGGAGTGCATGATGCGTTGGTTCTGATTCGGTGAGAAGACGGCTAATATGCAACTCATGGTTGATGAATCGGAAACCTTTGGCGGGGCGCTGGACGACGTGCGCGCGTATTGCGCAGTGGTCGAGTTCGGCACGAT
>JBFHJY010000120.1:0-6809 GCA_041595655.1 Azoarcus sp. | reverse complement strand
GAGGTCGGCGAGCGGGTCCAGCAGGCCGGCCCGAGCCAGATAGTCGGTGACTACACGCGAGCCTGGCGCGAGCGAGGTCTTTATGTGGTGCGAGACAGTCAGCCCTTTCTCGACAGCCTTCCTTGCGAGCAGCCCGGCGGCGACCATTACGGCGGGGTTGCTGGTATTGGTGCATGAGGTGATGGCAGCGATCAGGATGTCGCCATGGCCCAGCGTCACTCCGGGCAGGTCGGTCGGGAAGCGCGTACCGAGCGAGGCTTCCGGTACGCCGAAACCGTCGTCGGTGGCAGGCAGCGCCAGCAGGTGATCGAAGCGCTCCTCCATGCCCTGCAGGGGGATGCGGTCCTGCGGCCGCTTCGGTCCGGCCAGTGAAGGTACGATCGAGGACAGGTCCAGCTGCAGTACGCGGGAGTAATCGATGTCGCCCCGGCGCGGCATGCCGAACATCTCCTGGGCGCGGAAATAGGCCTCGAAGGCGGCGCATTCCTCGTCGGTGCGGCCGGTTGCGCGCATGTAGTCGACGGTCTTTTCGTCGACCGGGAAGAAACCCATGGTGGCGCCGTACTCCGGCGCCATGTTCGCGATGGTGGCGCGATCGGTCACGCTGAGGCTGGCCGCGCCTTCGCCAAGGAACTCGACGAACTGTCCGACGACCTTCTCGCGCCGCAACATCTCGGTGACCGTCAGCACCAGATCGGTCGCGGTGACGCCTTCGGGCAGTTGTCCGCTCAGCTCCACGCCGACCACGTCGGGAGTCAGCATGTACACCGGCTGGCCGAGCATGGCTGCTTCGGCCTCGATGCCCCCCACGCCCCAGCCGACGACGCCGACCCCATTGATCATGGTGGTGTGCGAATCGGTGCCGACCAGCGTGTCGGGAAACAGCATGGTGGCGCTGTCCTGCGCCTGACTGCGTATGCCCCGGAACAGATATTCCAGATTGACCTGATGCACGATGCCGATACCCGGCGGCACGACGCGGAAGGTGTCGAAGGCCTGCATGCCCCACTTCAGGAACTGGTAGCGTTCGCGGTTGCGCACGAACTCCAGTTCCATGTTGTGGCGAAGCGCAATGGGCGAGCCGTATTCATCGACCTGCACCGAATGGTCGACCACCAGATCGACCGGCACCAGGGGTTCGATGCGCTTGGGGTCGGTGCCGTTGGAGGCGGCGACGTCACGCATCGCGGCCAGATCACACAACAGCGGCACACCGGTAAAATCCTGCAGTACCACGCGGGCGACGACGAACGGAATCTCGTTGCTGCGCTCGGCGTTCGGCTGCCAGCCGGCCAGCTCACGCACGTGTTCTTCGGTTACGCGCTGCCCGTCGCAGTTGCGCAAGACCGCCTCGAGCACGATTCGCAGCGAGACCGGCAGGCGTGAGATGCGGCCGAGCCCGGCGGCTTCGAGTGCGGGCAGCGAGTAGTAAAGCGCGTCCTCGCCGGCCTGAGGCAGAGGCTTGAGGGTGTCGAAGAGGGTATGTGGCTTCATGTGCGGCTCCTTGCGGGCTGCGGCTATCAAACTCTGACTGTAGCCGCCGGCGCCGGTTCGTGACAGTCTGAGGTACTGTGCCCCGGCCAATGCGTCAGTCTTATAAAAGACATATAATCTGGCCCGTCGCTCGCGAGGGCTGTTCCATCATCACCAAGGATTCCACATGCTGCAAGCTTACCGTGACCACGTCGAAGAACGCGCTGCGCTCGGCATTCCGCCGCTGCCGCTGTCCCGCCAGCAGACCGTCGAGCTGATCGAGCTCCTTGCCAGTCCTCCGGCCGGCGAGGAGGCCTTCCTGCTCGAACTGCTCACGCACCGCGTGCCGGCCGGTGTCGATGACGCGGCCAAGGTCAAGGCTGCGTTTCTCGCCGAAGTCGCGCGCGGCGAGAAGACGTGCGACCTGATCGATCGCGCCAAGGCCACCGAACTGCTCGGCACCATGCTGGGCGGTTTCAACATCAAGCCGCTGATCGACCTGCTGGCCGATGCCGAAGTCGGCACCATCGCTGCCGAGGGGTTGAAGAAGACCCTGCTGATGTTCGATTACTTCCATGACGTCAAGGAGCTGGCAGAAAAGGGCAATGCCAACGCCCGCGCCGTGATGCAGTCCTGGGCCGACGCTGAATGGTTCACGAGCCGCCCGGACGTGCCGGCCTCGATGAAGATCACCGTGTTCAAGGTCACCGGCGAAACGAACACCGACGACCTTTCGCCGGCGCCGGACGCCTGGTCGCGCCCCGACATTCCGCTGCACGCCCTGGCCATGCTGAAGAATCCGCGTGACGGCATCGAACCCGAGGAGGCGGGTGTGCGCGGCCCGATCAAGTTCCTGCAGGACCTGCGTGCGCGCGGCAACGTCGTGGCCTATGTCGGCGACGTGGTCGGCACCGGCTCCTCGCGCAAGTCGGCAACCAACTCCGTGCTGTGGTTCACCGGCGAGGACATTCCGCACGTGCCGAACAAGCGTTTCGGCGGCGTGTGCCTGGGCAGCAAGATCGCGCCGATCTTCTTCAACACCATGGAAGACGCGGGTGCACTGCCCATCGAGATCGACGTCGGTCAGATGGAGATGGGCGACGAGATCGAGCTGCGCATCGACCACGCCAAGGCCGAAGTCACCGCCTTCAAGAACGGCGAGCAGATCGCGCAGAGCACGCTCAAGACGCCGGTGATCCTGGACGAAGTGCGCGCCGGTGGTCGCATTCCGCTGATCATCGGCCGTGGCCTCACGGCGCGGGCGCGTGAGGCGCTGGGCCTGCCGGCCTCCACGCTGTTCCGCCTGCCGCAGGCGCCGGCCGACTCGGGCCGCGGCTTCACGCTGGCACAGAAGATGGTCGGCCGCGCCTGCGGTCTGCCCGAAGGTCAGGGCGTGCGTCCGGGCACCTATTGTGAGCCGCGCATGACCACGGTCGGTTCGCAGGACACCACCGGCCCGATGACGCGTGACGAACTCAAGGATCTGGCCTGTCTGGGTTTCTCGGCCGATCTGGTGATGCAGTCCTTCTGCCACACCGCCGCCTACCCGAAGCTGGTTGACGTGCGCATGCACCGCGAGCTGCCGGGCTTCATCACCAATCGTGGTGGTGTCTCGCTCAAGCCGGGCGATGGCGTGATCCACTCCTGGCTCAACCGTCTGCTGCTGCCGGACACGGTGGGCACCGGTGGTGACTCGCATACGCGCTTCCCGATCGGCATCTCCTTTCCGGCCGGCTCCGGTCTGGTCGCCTTTGCCGCTGCCACCGGCGTGATGCCGCTGGACATGCCCGAATCGGTGCTGGTGCGCTTCAAGGGCCAGATGCAGCCGGGCGTGACCCTGCGCGATCTGGTCAACGCCATTCCCTACTACGCCATCCAGCAGGGCTTGCTGACGGTCGAGAAGAAGGGCAAGAAGAACATCTTCTCGGGTCGCATCCTCGAGATCGAAGGGTTGCCGGATCTGAAGGTGGAGCAGGCCTTCGAGTTGTCCGACGCCTCCGCCGAGCGCTCCGCTGCCGGCTGCACGGTGCATCTGGACAAGGCGCCGATCATCGAATACATGCGCTCCAACATCACGCTGATGAAGTGGATGATCGCCAACGGCTATGAAGACCGCCGCACGCTCACGCGCCGCATCCAGGCCATGGAGGCGTGGATCGCCGATCCGCAGCTGCTCGCGGGCGATGCGGACGCCGAGTACGCCGCCGTGATCGAGATCGACCTGGCCGACGTCAAGGAGCCGCTGGTGGCCTGCCCGAACGACCCGGACGACGTCAAACCGCTGTCGGAAGTCGCCGGCGACAAGATCGACGAGGTCTTCATCGGCTCGTGCATGACCAACATCGGCCACTTCCGCGCCGCCGGCAAGGTGCTGGACGGCAAGAGCGACATCCCCACGCGCTTGTGGATCGCGCCGCCGACCAAGATGGACGCGATGATCCTCAACGAGGAAGGCTATTACTCCATCCTTGGCAAGTCCGGTGCACGAATGGAGATGCCGGGCTGTTCGCTGTGCATGGGCAACCAGGCGCAGATCCGCAAGGGCAGCACGGCGATGTCTACCTCCACGCGCAACTTCCCCAACCGACTGGGCATCGATACCCGCGTGTATCTGGGATCGGCGGAGCTGGCGGCGGTGTGTGCACTGATGGGCCGCATCCCGACGCCGACCGAGTATCTGGAGCAGGTGAACGTGGTCAACGAGAAGGCCGCCGACATCTACCGCTACATGAACTTCGACCAGATCGCGGAGTTCCGCGAGGTGGCCGACACCGTCGAGGTCTGAACCGCCCGACAATGAAAAGCAACGCCCCCGCCGGGAAACCGGCGGGGGCGTTTTCGTTGGGATGGCTTCTGGGAGCCTGCGGGTGTCTCACGATTGGAACGCTTTCGGGCGAACTTGGCCGACAGTCTCAAAAGTTAAACACATTGAAGGCGGATTGCGTTTCAAGAATCGAATGGAGCGCATCAAGTTCGACGCTACATCCTCCGTTCCTTGGAAATAGACCCACAAGATCATTATGAAATAACAAGTTACGGCTTGTGGCATGAGTCCTGCATAAACAAGTGCGAGGCATTTCATCAATGATCGGGAGGCGTCGTGTACTTGATAGGTTCATCCAGGTCGGTGCGTGTGCTGAAGGCCCTTCCCGTACCCCTAGCTGCGCTGCTTGCGGGGCTGTGTCCGGCACCGGTGGCGCTCTCTGCCGGGGGCGACATCATTATCCAGCGCACGGTTCAGCCTCGCGTTGCGACTCGTTCGCCGATGATTCCCGACCCCAATCCGCTCGTCGTCAATCCCAAGCCGAATTCCGTGATCAATCAGGGGCTGGAGGGGATGGCCGCGCCTGGAGAACTCAGCGATAACGATTTTGCCGGGATTACGGGTGGCCATAGCAGCTGGCGTGCAAGAGGCGCTTTTGCAGATCTTCCGTCATCGGGCAGATCGCCCCAGCACGGCGGCGGGGCGGGTGTGCCCGCATCACCGGCTGCCGGGCATTCCGGCGGGGCGCTGGGGAGCATAGACGGGCAGATCAACCGCAGTCTGCAACAGGGCCTTCGTCCGTTGCAGGGGCTGTCCGGGCGCTGAGAGGGAGTGAGTCATGCGCTGCTTCAGTATCACTGCCCTGTTCCTCATGACGCTCAGCCTGCCGGCACTGGCTGAGCGGGAAGATACGGCGCTGATCCGCAACAGCGTAATGGGTTACTCCGGTAACGCCATGGTCAATCAGGCGGCCGGCACGGAACACCAACAGGCAAACGTGCGGGTCATTGCCACCACTGGAGCGTCCTCGGCGCGGGTTCTGCAGCGCCATGACGCGCTCATCGCTCCGGATCGGCTTGATGCCCGCGCACGGATTCAGGGTGCGGCCTTCAGCAATGGCAGCGGCGTGCTGGGCGTCAATCAGGGCTCCGGCGTCGGCAATCAGCAGATCAATGCCTTACGGATGGTTGTAGAAGCCTTTCCGGAAAGCCTTGACGACAGCAGCCTGGCACAACATGCCGCGCCGTCGTCGAGCATCTCGGCGGCGATGCCCGATAACGGCGACCGGCTGGTCGAGATAGACGACCGCGCCTTCAGCGGCAGTCGTGGGGTGGTGCAACTGAACCAGAGTGCAGGGGTTGGCAATCGGACGGCCAACCACCTAGTGATCCGGGTCACGCCGTGAACCGGTTGTTGTGTGTCGTTTTTTAGTGCAACGCAAGGAGAAGCAACATGAAAAAGCAACATGTACTGACTCCCCTGGTGCTTGGGTTGGCCATGGCTCTGTCGGGAGGGGCGTACGCCACCGGCGGGGGGCTCGATCTTGGCGAGGGTGCCGTCGCGGTGATCAGCGATACCCAACTCAACTTCAAGAACCAGGTGTTGAACAAGGGGACCGAGAACACCGCGACCATTGAGGATTCGCTCAACAGCGCCTCGGGTAATGTCGGGGTCAACGTTGCCGCTGGCGACAATAACCAGCAGGCCAATGCCGCCGCCGTGTCGACAGCGGATGCATTCTTCGTTTTTGGCATTCCGGTCGTTTCGTCAGCTGTCGCCAGTGTCGACGTGGAACAGAAGGCGTTCAAGAACGACCTGACGAACTACAGCGTGCCGAATAATGCTTCGCTGACAAACTCGGGTAACAGCACCTCGGGGAATGTCGGCATCAACGTTGCTGCCGGCAACTACAACCAGCAGAAGAACGATATGGCGATTGCTTCTTCGTCCAGCGCGCATACCGCGGTGGCGAGCGTGAACGTCATGCAGAAATCGTTCATGAACCAGACTGACAATCTCGCGACACTTGAGTACGGCAAGCAGAAAGTCGTGCTCGGACTTGCTGCCAAGGGCCGTTATGAAGGCCAGTCCGATCAGATCGGCGACGTCTACCTCGATATGTGGGAGGGCGAGAATCATCCTGGCGGGTCCAACATCGGGCATGCCGATCTGGATTTCGAGTCGCAAGGTGCTGTCGATCTTAACGAGGATGGTGGTGCCTTGGCATTCAATGAAGCAGGTGACATCCACCTAGGTGGTTTCGTCAGCGGCTTCATCCCGACGGTTGCTGGCTTCAACGCCCCTGTCCAGAACAACGCCATCATCAGCGGCTCCCTCAACAGTGTATCCGGGAACGTGGGTGTCAACGTTGCAGCTGGCGGCGGCAATCAGCAGAGCAACTCGCTGGCGGTGACGGCCGGATGCACGGCTTGCCCGTAACAGCGTTGTAGCGGAGTACCGGCTCCGGGCGAGTCCCGGAGCCGGAAGCGGGGTGTTCATGCGTCAGTCAGTATTCATTGTTCTGTGTGCGTGCCTGCTGGGGCTGCCAGTCCAGAGCAGCGAGGCGCGTGCT
>JBFHJY010000119.1:0-6834 GCA_041595655.1 Azoarcus sp. | reverse complement strand
GGTTGAGTCCGCCCGGGCCTGCATCACTTGCTGCCGCCGGTGGCCGATCCGACGGTCACCTGGTCGCGCAGCTGTTCGACCGATTTCTCGCCGATGCCCGGAACCTTGACCAGGTCATCGACGGACTTGAAAGCGCCGTTTTCGTTGCGGTACTTGACGATGGCGGCCGCCTTGGCGGGACCGATCCCCTTGATCTGCTCGAGTGCCGCCGCGTCGGCGGTATTGACGTCAACTGCGGCGAGCGCGCCGAACGGGGCGAGCAACAATGCCAGCACCAGGGATGCAAACAGCTTCTTCATGTCAGGACTCCTCTGTTATGCCAATTGGCAGAGGAGTAATAAATGCGAATGTAATAAATGACAAGTGAGTTGATCGTGGTGTGTGAAGTTGTGCACGGATAGCCCCCGGAGATCCATGCAAACAATTCTCCGCAAGTTAGAAAATAATAATATACTTTTATCGTAACTAATCTGCAGGAGAGCAGCATGTTGCGCTTCGACATTCCCAACGTGGATTCAAATGCCTACCGTTTCCAGGCGGCGCTGACTTTCGCCATCAGCGCCGCCTACCTGTTCACGCCCTATGGCTGGCTGGCCGTCGTACTGGCCTTCGGCGGTCTGCTGCGCGGTTTCGTGTCGCCGCACAAGTGCCCGTCGTATCTGGCCTTTGCCGCCATCACGCGCGGCATGGGCAAACAGAAGATGGTCAACGCCGGCGCCAAGATGTTTGCCGACAAGATCGTGGCCATTGCCGGTGCAGTGATGTTTGGCACATGGCTGGCCGGTTCCGCAGTGGGTGACATCCCGGCGGTGGCCTTGCTGTTGTTCTCGTTCATCGACCTGACCACCGGCTTCTGTGCGGCGTGCTGGGTGTATGGCTGGTGGTACCGCATGCGCGGAGCCTGAGCCGCTGCGCGTGAATTAATTCCGCCGGGGGCGGATGTATACACACCCGTCCCCCTCAGGCACCTATAGTCCGCCCGTTGTTGCAAGGGGGCGGAGTATGAACGGATGCAGTCTGTCGATCCGGCGTGAGCGTCTTGCGCGGTGCCTGACCCGGCGGGCTGTGCTGGGTCTGGGCGTCCTGACGCTGCTGCTGATTGCGCTGGCTGCCGTGACGGCCGGCACGCTGTGGCTGGCCTGTTCCGCGGCGTGGGATCAACGTTGGCTGACAGCGCTGGGCTGGTTGGCGATTGCGGTGCCGTGCGCTGCGGGCGGGTTGCGTCTCGCGCGGTGTCTGTTCGCGGCTAACCCGCCGCCGGTCGGCGTGCCCTTGTCGCGGGAGCTGGCGCCTTCGCTGCATGCGCTGATCGAACGGGTCGGCGCCGATTTCGGCGAACTTCGCATCCACACCCTTTGGATCACCGGCGACATCAACGCGGCCGTGCTGCAGCGTCCGCGCAGCGGTCTGTGCGGCCGCATGGAAAACCATCTGCTGATCGGCCTGCCGCTGGCCCACAGCGTATCCGAGCGTCAGCTTGGCGCCATCCTTGCCCACGAGTTCGGACATCTGCACTGCCAGCGTCGCGCGCTGGCGGCCTGGGGTTGCCACCTGCGGGCCTGGTGGTTTCGCGCCGTCGACAACTGCATCCTGTGCTGTCCGTTGCTGGGCTGGCTGCTCGATCACCTGACGCTGGCGGATGTCGCGCGGGCACAGACGCTGTCGCGCATGGAGGAGTTCGAGGCCGACCATGAGGCAGCGCGTGTGGTCGGCTCGCCCCTGCTGGCGCAGACCCTGCTCGAGCTCGCGGCGCGCGAACGTTTTCTGCGCTGCGACTACTGGGTCAAGGTGATGGCGCAGCGTTCCCGTCTGCCGCGCCCGAACGTACGGCCGTATCGCGACATGGGGCTGGGCATGGTCGCCGGGTTCCTGCCGGCACTGGACCGTGGTGAGTGCACGGGCGAGGACTGCGGGGACGAGGATGGCCTGCATCCGTCCCTGTCGGAACGTCTGGCGGCCTTGCGCGAGGCGCCGGCGCTCGACACCCGGGTCGAGGATTCGGTTGCCGAACGGCATCTCGCGCCGTTGCTGCCGCGGCTGGCATGGGAACTCGATCGCGCCTGGTGGAGCGCTGCGCGGGGAGAGTGGCGCGAGGTTTATCGCAGCGTGCAGCGACGCCGTTCCGGCTCAGTCGCCTGAGGGGTATTTGCTTCGGGCCGTGTCGAGCGCCTCGCACATGGCTTCCACCCCGTCCAGAAAGCGCGGTGTCGGCCGTTGCACGATGTCCGGGTCGAGCGTGAACAGGTTGTCGCTGCGCACCGCGGCGAGTTGCGGCCATTGCCGCCAGTGCGTCGGCCAGTCCGGGCTCTGCGCGCTGGATCCGGCGGCGAAGATGACCTGCGGATCGGCCGCGAGCACGCTCTCGATGCCGACCGCAGGCGCCAGCGTCGGCTGGTCGGCAAAGACGTTGTATCCACCGCACAGCTCGATGGCCTGCGAGATCAGGTGGGCGCCATTGACGGTCATCAGCGGCCGCTCCCAGATCTGGTAGAAGACCGACAGCCGGTGTCGAGGCTGCGGTCGCGCGGTGATTGCGTCGGCACGAGCACGCAGGCGGGCGGCGACGCTTGTTGCTTCCGTGCTGCCGGTGAGGCGGCCCATGGTCTCGATGCTCGTGGCGATGTCGGCTATGTCGCGGATTTCGTTGAGATACAGCGGAATGCCCAGATCGGCCAGGCGCGCGAGCTGCGGCATGCGGTTGCCGCTGGCCCAGCCGATGACCAGATCCGGCTGCAGGGCGACGATGGCTTCGAGGTCGATGCTGGTGTGGCGGCCGATGCGCGGCAGCTTCAGCGCGGCGGCCGGATAGTCGCTGTATTCGTCGACCCCCACGATGCGATCGCCGGCGCCGGCGGCGAACAGCAGTTCGGTGATGTGCGGGGCGATGCTGACGATGCGCTGCGCCGGCCGTTCGAGCACGACTTCGTGGCCGCTGTCGTCGAGCAGGCGCAGCGGCTGCGCCTGCAGCGGGGCCGTCAGCAAGGCGGCAAGCAGCAGCATGCTGGCGCGCATCATGCCGACAGCGCCAGCGGCAGTTCGCCCTGTGCCGGTGCGGCGTGCAGCGCGTCGGCCGGACACAGCGAGCTGACGCGCACGCCGAGCAGGCGCAGGCGGCGGTCAAGCGGCACGCGCTTGAGGCATTCGCCAGCAGCGCGACGGATGTCGCCCGCCTGCGCCACCGGCAGTGGCAGCGTCTGGTCGCGCGTGACGGTGGAGAAGTCGGCGTAACGCAGCTTGATGCCGACGGTGCGGCCGGCCACCTGCTTGCGCGAGAGGTCGGTTTCCAGTCGCTGGCACAGGGCGGTGAAGATGGCCGACAGCTCGGCGCGGTCATCGCGCGGATGCAGGTCCTGCTCGAAGGTGGTTTCGCGGCTGATCGACTTCGGCTCCGAATGGGTCACCACCGGGCGCTCGTCACGCCCCTGGGAGGCCTCGATCAGCCATTCCGCGTAGTTGCGGCCGAAGTGCTGGCGCAGCAGGGCCGGGTCGGCGGCGGCGATGTCGCCGACCGTGACCAGCCCAAGCGCCGCCAGTCTGTCGGCGCTCTTCGGGCCGATGCCGTTGACCTTGTGCGCCGGCAGCGGCCAGATGCGCGTGGTGACGTCCTCCATGGCGAGCAGGGTGAGTCCGTCGGGCTTGTCCAGCTCCGAGCCGATCTTGGCGAGCAGCTTGTTCGGCGCCACGGCGATCGAGCAGGACAGGCCGGTGGCTGCGCGTACGGCGTCCTTGATGCGGCGGGCGAGCGGTTCGCTGGCCTCAGGGAGGTCGCTCAGGTCGATGTAGATCTCGTCGATGCCGCGATTCTCGATGCACGGCGCGATCTCCGCCACCGCCTGCTTGAACAGCCGCGAGTAGTGACGATAGGCGTCGAAGTCAGCCGGCAGCAGGATGGCGTCCGGCGCCAGCCGCGCCGCCTTCATCATGCCCATCGCCGAGAACACGCCGAGCGCGCGCGCCTCGTAGGTTGAGGTGGTGACTACGCCGCGCCCGACGTAGTCGGCCAGCCGCGTGAAGCGGTGCGTGCCGTCGGGCAGCTGCTCGGGTGCGCTGGCACGTCGGCCGCCGACCACCACCGGGCGACCCCGCAGTTCGGGGTAGCGCAGCAGTTCGACCGACGCGTAGAAGGCGTCCATGTCGAGGTGGGCGATGCGGCGGGGAGCAGGACTCATGGTGTCTTGGGATGCGATGCGCAGCTGCGGTCAGCAGCGCGCAGCATGCAGGATACGCCACATCGGCCTGTCCTCAGACCGTGTCGTCGCTACGCTCCACGATGACGCGGTCGCGGCCGCCGTCCTTCGCGGCGTAGAGGGCGCGATCGGCGCGTGCCACCAGGATGTCGGCTGTGGTGACGGCATCATGCGGCGCAAGTTCGGCAACGCCGATGCTGAGGGTCAGATGGCCGGCCGGGCTGCCGGCATGTTCGCGCCGCAGGTCGGCAACCGCGGCGCGCAGGCGCTCGGCCACCTGGCGTGCACCGTCGAGCGGGGTGTTCGGCAGCAGCACTGCGAACTCCTCGCCGCCGTAGCGGGCGGCGAAGTCTCCGCCGCGATGGGTGGCGACGCGGCGGATGAGACTGCCCAACTCGCGCAGGCAGTCGTCGCCGGCGAGGTGACCGTAGTGGTCGTTGAAGGGCTTGAAGTGGTCGACGTCGATGAGCAGCAACGACAGCGCGGCGTGCTCGCGATGGCTGCGGCTGATCTCGGCGGCGAGGCGGTTGTCGAAGGCGCGGCGGTTGCCCAGTCCGGTCAGCACGTCCTCGGCGGCGATGCGCTGCAGGCGCTGATTGGCCATGTGCAGCGCATCGCGCGCGTCGCGCAGGCGGTCCTCGGCCTGCAGACGCTGGGCGATCAGGCGCAGCGCGAACAGGCCCAGAACACCGAGGGCGATCGACAGCAGCACCACGCCCAGGCTGCGGGTGCGGGCTTCTTCCAGCCAGCCGGCCAGCACCTCGTCGCGCGACTGCGTGACGACCACGGCGAGCGGGTAGCGGTCGAGATGGCGGAAGTCCACGAGATGCTCTGCGCCGTCGTCGAGCACGGCGCGCAAGGTGCCGTGGTTGCGCATCAGGATTTCGTCGCGATACAGCGGCTGTTCGCCGAGCAGCGCGCCCATGGCCTGTTCCGAAAAGGGGTGGCGTGCCAGCAGCGTGCCGTTCGATTGCAGCAGCGTGATGGTGCCGGCGCGGCCGATGTCATAGTCGCGGTAGTACTCGTTGAAGTGGCTCATCGCCATCGTTGCCAGCACCACGCCGCCGAAGCTGCCGTCGAGCTTGTCCACGCGGCGCGACACGGTGATGATCCAGTCACCGGTCGAGCGGCTGCGGATCGGCGGGCCGACATAGGCGTGCCCCGCCGGGTTGTCGCGGTGATGGATGAAATAGTTGCGGTCGGAATTGTTGTACTGCGTCAGCAGCACCGGCTGCGAATTGATCACCCAGCGGCCGGTTTCGTCATATACGAACAGGCCATGCAACTGTGGCATGTCGCGCACGGCGCCCATCAGCAGCGGATGCAGGCGTGCGGCGTGCTCTTCGCCCATGCCGTCGACCTGCAACCGCTCGACGAGTTGTTCGAGATAGGTATCGGCTTCCTTGATCTTGTCCTCGGCGTGCTGTGCCAGCGAACGGGTGAAATTGCGCAGCACCGTCTCGGCCTGTTCCAGCCGCAGGTCTCGCGCCTCGCGGGCGTAACGCAGGTCGAGCGCGATCAGCGACACGCACAGCAGCACGATCAGCGCGCCGGCCAGCACCATCGCCGCCAGGCGCGTGCGATGGCGGTGCGGGGTGATCATGGCTTCCTGATGGGCGGTTCCGGATGCGATGTGAATATCAGACATTTGAGATGTAGCTTAACCGCAAGGGCTCCACGCATGCTTGGTTTTCCACGCGCAGTCATGACTTAAGTCAAGCGCGCGACCCGATTCCTTGCGCGTCCGTGCGCAAGCAGGGATGATGGCGACCCGCCTTCCCGGAGCTCCCGCATGAACCGTTTCGTCCTCCTCCTCGTCCTGTCCGTCCTGTCCGCCCCGCTGCTGTCGGCGCAGCCGGTGACCACGCCCAGCGGGCTGGTGTATGAAGAGCTGCGTGCCGGCGACGGTGCGAGCCCCGGTGCGCGTGACCGTGTGCGCGTGCATTACCGTGGCACCTTCATGGACGGCCGCGAGTTCGACAGCTCGTATGGTCGCGGCAAGCCCATCGATTTCGGGCTCGATCAGGTCATCGCCTGCTGGACCGAGGGCGTTCAGCGCATGCAGGTCGGTGGCAAGGCACGCCTGACCTGCCCGCCCGCCATCGCCTACGGCAGCCGGGGCGCCGGGCGTGTGATTCCGCCCGACACCACCTTGCAGTTCGAGGTCGAGCTGCTCGACGTGCTGCGCTGATTCCTGTCCGTACAAGAGGTATTCCATGTCACTTGACGCCATCGAACACGAAACCGGGCCTGCTCCCGAAGCCAGCATCATCGTCCTGCACGGCCTCGGTGCCGACGGCAACGACTTCGTGCCGCTCTGCGACCAGTTCGATCTGCGCAGTGTCGGCGCGGTGCGCTACATCTTTCCGCACGCCCCGGTGCGTCCGGTCACCATCAACGGCGGCTATCGCATGCGCGCCTGGTTCGACGTGCTCAGTTTCGAGCGTGGCAAGAACGAGGATGAGGCCGGTCTGCGCGAATCGCAGGCCGAGATCGCGGCGCTGATCGATGCGGAGATCGCGCGCGGCGTGCCGGCCTCGCGCATCGTGCTGATGGGTTTCTCGCAGGGCTGCGCGATGACGCTGATGACCGGTCTGCGCTACCCGCAACGTCTGGCCGGCCTGGTCGGGCTTTCCGGCTACCTGCC
>JBFHJY010000118.1:0-6858 GCA_041595655.1 Azoarcus sp. | reverse complement strand
GGCGTGATGACCGGGTTGAGCAGGATGGTCTGCGGCACCGGTTCGGCGTCGGGGTAACGCTCGCTGCGCTCGAAACCCATGATCACCAGCTGCAGGCCGACGCCGATCTGCGGCGCGGCCAGGCCGACACCGCCGGCGTGCGCCATGGTGTCGAACATGTCGGCGATCAGCGCGTGCAGCTCGGGCGTGTCGAACCCGGTGACCGGCTCGGCCGGCGCCAGCAGGCGCGGGTCGCCCATCTTGAGGATCGGTCGTACGGCCATGCGGTTTCCTTGCCCGGAAGTGGGGCGGCAGGAACGGACTGCGCCGCTCCTGCCGTGTCGGTCAGCCTTTCGGGCCGATCTCCATTTCGACCATGCCGAGCCCGGGGAAGTCGGCGCGCAGGGCTTCGCCGCCATTGACGAAGAGCATGCCGGTGCAGCTGCCGGTGGTCACGAACTGCCCCTTGCGCAGGCCGCCGGCGCGAACCGCGACGTGGTTGGCCAGCCAATGCACGAGGCGGAAGATGTCGCCGGCCGGGTTGCCGCCAACGTGGTCCACCCAGTGTTCACCATCGGCGTCGAGGATGGCGCGCTGCTTGGTCTGGTCCATGCCGACCAGGTCGGGGCGGCCGTCGCCATATACGAAAGCGCCGTTGCCCAGTGCGTCGGTGGCGAGTACCACCCGGCTCTGGTGCTCGTGGTCGGCAAAGCGGTAGGTCACGATCTCGAAGGCCGGATGCACGCTCTCGATCGCCGCCAGCACCTCCTCGCGCGTGTAGGGACGGGCCATCGGCGGCAGGTCGCGGCCCATGCGCACGGCGATCTCGCATTCGATGCCGCACTTGCCGGCGGAGTAGGCCGGCATCCTGAAACCGGAGGGGTGCATCAGTGCGGCCGGCATCGGCGCGCAGGAGGGTTCGGTATCCGGCCCTTTGGCGCCCACCTTCCAGCCGCCGACCGGGCCGAGGGCCTCCGATACGGCGTCCTGGATGGCATAGGCTTCGGCGAAGTCGGCGGGCTCACATCCTTCCGGCAAGGCCGTCAGCAAGGTGCCGTTCGCCCGCGCCTCGAGCAGTGCCCTGGCGGCACGCTGGATTGCATTGCTGTCCATCTTCCCCTCCTTCGCCGGATGCTCCGGCTGTTGTCAGTTCTGCTGTCGCGAGAACGTGTCACGCAACACGTTCTTCTGCACCTTGCCCATGGTATTCCTCAGCAGCTCCGGCATGAAGAACACGCGCTTGGGCACCTTGAAGTTGGCCAGTTCGGACTTGAGCTGCGCGATGACACTTTCCTCGCTCAGTTCGGCGCCGGATTCCGGCACGATCACGGCCGTCACGGATTCACCGAAGTCCGGATGCGGCAGGCCGATCACGGCCGATTCCTTGACGCCTGCGAGGTCGTCGATCCAGCCCTCGATCTCCTTCGGGTACACGTTGTAGCCGCCGGTGATGATGAGGTCCTTGCTGCGGCCCACCAGATGCACGTAGTCACGCTCGTCGATCAGGCCGAGGTCGCCGGTGCGGAAGAAGCCGTCAGCGGTGAACTCCTCGGCGGTCTTCTCGGGCATGCGCCAGTAGCCGGGGAAGATGTTGGGGCCGCGCACCTGCACGTGACCGGTCTCGCCCTGCGGTACTTCCTTGCCGTCGTTGTCGACGATGCGCAGTTCCACGCCCGGCAGCGGGAAGCCGACGGTGCCGGCGCGGCGCTCGCCGTCATACGGGTTGGAGGTCAGCATCACGGTTTCGGTCATGCCGTAGCGCTCGAGGATGGCCTGGCCGGTGCGGCGTTCGAATTCGCGGTGGGTGTCGGCCAGCAGCGGAGCGGAGCCGGACACGAACAGCCGCATGTGGGCGCACAACTCGCGGTTGAACTCATCCTGTTCGAGCAGGCGGGTGTACAGCGTCGGCACGCCCATGAAGACCGTGGCGCGCGGCAACAGTTCGATCACGCGATGCACGTCGAAGCGCGGTTGCCACAGCATCAGGCTGCCGTTGAGCAGCGCGCAGTGGCAGGCGACGAACAGGCCGTGGGCGTGGAAGATCGGCAGCACGTGCAGCAGCACGTCGCCCGGCACGAAGCCCCAGTACTTGTGCAGGGTCTGCGCGTTGGAGGCGAGGTTGCGATGCGTCAGCATCGCGCCCTTGGAGCGGCCGGTGGTGCCGGAGGTGTACAGGATGCAGGCCAGGTCGTCGTCGGCGCGCTGCACGGTGTCGAAGTGTTCGGACATCGTCGAGGCGGCCTCGGGGGCGGTGCCGTCGCCGCGGTCGCCCAGGGTCAGCACGGTGGGGTTGCCGGCGTCCGCCGCGATGTCGAGGAACAGGTCTTCATGCGAAGGGCTGCACACCACCAGACGCGGTTCGGCATCGCCGAGGAAATAGGCCAGTTCCTTGCGCTGGTAAGCCGAGTTCAGCGGAACGAACACCGCACCGGCGCGCAGGCAGGCCAGATACAGGAACAGCGCCTCGGGTGACTTGTCGATCTGCACCACGATGCGGTCACCCGGCAGCACGCCGCGCGAGGCGATCAGGTTGGCGTAGCGCGCACTCGCCCGGTCGAGTTCGCCATAGGTATGGATGGCGCCGGATTCGGTCTCCAGCGCGGGTGCGTCGGGAGATTCGGGAAAGCCGCTTTTCAGTGTGAGATAGAGGTTTTTGTTTTCCATTTCGGTGACGTTCGCGTGTGTTCCGGGGTGCGAAGTATCCGCCCGCGCCGCTGCCGCGGTCAAACGCGGCGCGGGCGGCGGATGTCTTCAGGTCAGGTGGTCCGCCAGCACCACCGCCACGTGCAGCGCCTCGCGCTGCGCGCCGTCGGCGATCTGATGGCGGCAGCTCGTGCCGTCGGCGACGATGATGGCGTCGGGTGCCGAGCGCACCGCCGGCAGCAGCGACAGTTCGGCCATCTTCATCGAGGCGTCGTAGTGCGAGGCTTCGTAGCCGAAGGCGCCGGCCATGCCGCAGCACGACGATTCGATCAGCTCGGGCTTGGCGTCGGGGATCATGCGCAGCACGTCCAGCACCGGCGCCACGGCGGCAAAAGCTTTCTGATGGCAGTGGCCGTGCACCTTGATCGGCTGGTTGGCGGGGCGCAGCTTGAGCTGGAAGCGGCCGACCTTCGCTTCGGCCGCGATGAATTCCTCGAACAGCTGGGCGCGCGCGGCCACCGTTTTTGCCTTGTCGCCGAAGCCCATCACCAGCATCTCGTCGCGCAGGGACAGCAGGCAGGACGGCTCCAGGCCGACGATGGTCAGCCCCTTCTCGGCAAACGGCAGCATGGCGTCGAGCAGTTCGGAAGCCTTGCCGCGCGCCTCGTCGGTCATGCCGGCGGCCAGATAGGTGCGGCCGCAGCACAGATTGTTGCCGCCATTGCCTTGCGCGGCATGCACTTTGTAGCCGGCGGATTGCAGCACGCGCACGGCGGCAATCGCGTTCTCGGAGTCGAGGAAGCCGTTGAAGGTATCGACGAACAGCACCACGCCCTTGTCGGCCGCGAGCACTTCTTCGCGGCTGGCCAGGCGCAGCTTGCGCGCGTCACGCCAGAAGGTGTCGCGGCGCCATTTGGGCAGACTGCGGCGGGCCGACAGGCCGAGCAGCTTTTCGCTCAGCGCGGCGAAGCCGGGAATGGTGTCGCGCAGGTTGAACAGCCACGGCAGCTTGCTGGCGATGCCGGCGTAGGCCGGCACGTAGGCGATGAGCTTGTCCTTCAGCGACACGCCATAGCGTTTGGCACGGTGGGCCTGCACTTCGTACTTCATCTTGGCCATGTCCACGCCGGTCGGGCAGTCGCGCTTGCAGCCCTTGCAGCCGACGCACAGATCCATGGCCTCTTTCACCAGATCGCCGGTCAGCGCGTCTTCACCGAGCTTGCCGGACAGTGCCATGCGCAGCGTGTTGGCGCGGCCGCGCGTCAGATGCATCTCGTCGCGCGTGACGCGGTAGCTCGGGCACATGGTGCCGGCGTCGAACTTGCGGCAGTGGCCGTTGTTGTTGCACATCTCGACGGCCTTGGCGAAGCCGTGCGTGGTGTCGCCACCGGTGCCGGGGGCAGTGGTTTCCTCGGTGACGGCGTCGTTCTGCACATCCCACGCCGACCAGTCGAACACCGGTTTCAGTTCGATGGTGCGGTAGCCCGGCGGATAGCGGAACAGGCTCTCGTCCGTCATCTTGGGAGGGTCGATGATCTTGCCGGGGTTGAGCAGGTTGTCCGGGTCGAGGTGGTTCTTCAGTGCGCGGAAGGCGTCGTTGATCTTCGGGCCGAACTGCCACTCGATCCACTCGCCGCGGCACAGGCCGTCGCCGTGTTCGCCGCTGTAGGCGCCCTTGTACTTGCGCACCAGCGCGGCGGCCTCTTCGGCGATGGCGCGCATCTTGGCCGCACCGTCGCGGCGCATGTCGAGGATGGGGCGCACATGCAGCGTGCCGACGGAGGCGTGGGCATACCAGGTGCCGCGCGTGCCGTGCTTGGCGAAGACTTCGGTGAGACCGTCGGTGTACTCGGCCAGATGCTCCAGCGGCACCGCGCAGTCCTCGATGAAGGACACCGGTTTGCCGTCGCCCTTGAGGCTCATCATGATGTTCAGGCCGGCCTTGCGCACTTCCCACAGCGCTTTTTGCGCAGCTTCTTCGGGCATCTCGACGACGCTGCCGGGCAGGCCGAGGTCGCCCATCAGCTCGACCAGCTGCTCCAGCTGACGCAGCAGCGCGGCACGGTCGTCGCCGGCGAATTCCACCAGCAGGATGGCTTCCGGCTTGCCGATCAGCGCGGTTTCGATGACCGGGCGGAAGGCCGGGTTGTTCATCGACAACTCGATCATGGTGCGGTCGACCAGCTCCACCGCGGTCGGCCCCAGCTTGACGATGTGCTGGGCCGAATCCATGGCCTTGTGGAAGGTCGGGAAGTTCACCACCCCCAGCACCTTTGACTTGGCCAGCGGCGAAAGCTTGAGCTTGAGGCTGCGCGTGACCGACAGCGTGCCTTCCGAGCCGATCAGCAGATGCGCGAGGTTCACGCTGCCGTCGGCGGTGTAGGGCTTCTCGCTCATCGGGTGGAAGATGTCGAGGTTGTAGCCCGCCACGCGGCGCATCACGCGCGGCCACATGGCGTCGATTTCCGGGTGCAGGGTGTCGACCAGCCCGCGCACGTAGTCGGCCAGCGCCTTTTCCTTCACGCCCAGACCGTCGACCGGGCCGAGCGAGAGTTCCGAGCCATCGGCCAGCCAGGCATTCACGCCCAGCACGTTGTGCACCATGTTGCCGTAGGCGATCGAGCGGCTGCCGCAGGAGTTGTTGCCGGCCATGCCGCCGAGCGTGGCCTGCGCTGCGGTGGACACATCCACCGGGTACCACAGGCCGTGCGGCTTCAGTTGCGCGTTGAGGTGATCCAGCACCATGCCCGGCTCGACCTCGACGGTGCCGGCCTCGACGTCGAAGTCCAGCACCTTGCGCAGGTGCTTGGTGTTGTCGATGATCAGGCCGGGGCCGATGGTCTGGCCGCACTGCGAGGTGCCGCCGCCGCGCGAGGTGATCGGCACGCCCAGATCGCGCGCGATGTCGATGGCGGTGGCCACGTCCTGTGCGTTCCTGGGTACGAATACGCCGGTCGGGATGATCTGGTAGATCGACGCGTCGGTGGCGTAGCGGCCGCGCGATGCGGGGTCGAAGAGCACTTCACCCGAGGTCTCGCGCGCCAGACGGCGGGCCAGTTCGGCCGCGTCCGGCGCGCCGCGACGGGCGACCTCGGCGGCGCCGGCATCGGCGTTGTCGCGCGTGACTTGCAGCGGCAGGGGCTTGTTCATGCGTTTTCCTTCGTGGGCTGATGCAGCCGGCCGCTGCGCATCAGGTCGATGACCGTGTCGCGCTTGACCAGCAGGTGTCTGACAAGCAGCTTGCTCAGGCCGTCGGCGTCCCGACGGGCAAGCATGTCGACCATCTGTTCATGCTCTTGCAGCGCCTGGTCCCACTTGGTGCCGTCGAGGTTGGAGCGGAAGCGCAGCACCTGCAGGCGTGCGTTCACCGTGCGCCAGGTCTGCGCCAGCACCGGATTGCGCGCGGCGGCGTTGATGCGTTCGTGGATGGCGGCGTTGAGGCGGTAATAGGTGGGCAGGTCCCGCCGGGCGTGGGCGGCGCACATCTCGAAGTGCAGCGCGCGGATCTCGGCCAGCTCCTCATCCGTGATGCGCTGTGCGGCCAGTTCACCGGACAGGCCTTCGAGGCCCGCGATGACTTCGAAGGTGTCGATCACGTCCTGCTCGTCGAGCTGCGCGACGACTGCGCCGCGGGTGGGCAGCAGTTCGACCAGGCCTTCTGCGGCGAGCATCTTGATGGCCTCGCGCAGGGGGGTGCGCGAGACGTTCATGACCTCGCACAGTTCGCGTTCGTTGAGCTTCGCGCCGGGGGCCATGTCGCCCTCGATGATGCGCTGACGCAGCCGGTTCGCCACCTCCTGGTGCAGCGACTGACGCGGGATGGAGACGATGTTGTTCATGGTCTTCCGGAAGTTGTATGCAAAATGCAGCTTGTAGGCGAACTCATTATAGACCCCGAAGGCGGCGTTTTGGTTGACAAAAGTATTTTGTATGCAAAACTAGCCCTACCGTTTGGAGGAATTTCCGTATGTTGACCCTTGATGCACATCCCAGCGGCCGGCACTTTCTGCAGATCCCCGGCCCCAGTCCCGTTCCCGATCGCATCCTGCGGGCGATGAGCCTGCCGACGATCGATCACCGCGGCCCCGAATTCGGTGTGCTCGGCCTGAAGGTTCTGGCCGGCATCCAGCAGATCTTCAAGACCAGGCACCCGGTCGTCATCTACCCGGCTTCCGGCACCGGCGCCTGGGAAGCCGCGCTGGTCAACGTCACCAGCCCGGGTGATCTGGTGCTGAT